>JALHUQ010000022.1 GCA_022866645.1 Woeseiaceae bacterium
AGCAAAATCAAGCGCGCCCGCACCCACGGCTTTCGGGCCCGCATGGCGACAAAAGGTGGGCGACTCGTTCTTAAGGCCCGACGCGCCAAGGGCCGCGTTCAGCTGACGCCGTAACGCATCCGCGACCGTCACGACGACGCCCCAAAATTCGGGATTAACGAGCAGCAAACGGTTTCGGTTTCAAAAACAGAACCGCCTGCTGGATGCAGCCGCGTACGGCCGCGTATTCAAAAAAGCGACACGCAGCCGGGACAAATTCTTTACAGTACTCTGCCGCGACAATGAAGACGAAATCGCACGACTAGGGTTGGCCATTTCCAAGAAACAATGTCGCAAGGCAACGGCGCGAAACCGCATCAAGAGGGTGACCCGAGAGGCCTTTCGGCAACACCAACACAAACTTAAGGGCCTCGATATCGTTGTGATCAATCAGCCGGCCGCGGCGATGGCGAAGAACGGAGCGATGAGCGAAAGCCTCATGCAACACTTCGAAAGATGTTCGACGACGAAACGAAAAATAGACGAGCAGGGTAGCTAACGGATGGACAATCAACGACTGCTGATCTGGGGGCTTTTCGGCCTGTTGGGCTGGATTACCTATCAGACCTGGACACAGGATTACGCGCCGAAACCCGCCGCACTCCCAACACAGCAAGTCGAGCAACCCGAGCTGGTCGTGACAGACGAGGGTGGCGACCTGCCCGAACTAGGCGAACCATCCGAGGCGGATGGCGATGCGTCGTTGCCCGCCGGCACGGAGGACAACCAGGACACGCAAGTGGAGGCGGCAGCGCCGACGATACGCGTTGTCACTGACGTACTTGACCTTGAGATCAGCACGCAGGGTGGCACGATACAGTCGGCGCTCTTGCTTCGTTATCCGGTGCACAAGGACCAGCCCGATACACCGGTACAACTATTGAGCAGCGAAACGGCCAACCTGGGCTTCATCCGAACCGGGTTACGCACGGTCAAAGAGGGCAACCAGCCAGATTATCAAAAGACCTTTTCAGCCGGTGCTGCCAGCTATGAAATGAACGATGCCGATGAGCTGGTTGTGTCGATGACACACCAGAGCGACGATGGCGCCACCATAGAAAAGCGCTTCAGATTCAAGCGCGGCAGTTACGCGATCACCGTCGAGCATGAGGTAAGCAATAACGGCACGGGCCTTTGGCGCGGCGCGGCCTACGCACAGATCGTTCGCGTTTCAAAAGAACAAAAGCGCTCAATGTTTGATGTCGACTCGTACTCGTTCGCCGGGCCGATCGTTTACACCGGCGAGAAAGCCGAAAAACTAAAACGAGCCGACCTGATGGAAGACGGGCCGTATGACTTCAAGTCGCAGGCGGGCTGGATCGGCGTGATCCAACATCACTTTTTAAGCGCCGTCGTTCCACAGCGGGACACGGAGAGGTCTTATCGCGTTAGCGTCACGGGCGACCGCTCTACGGCGAGCGTCAGCGGTTTGGCAGAGAGCGTCGCACCGGGATCAAGCAAATTGTTTTCGACGACAGTCTTCATAGGGCCGAAGCTGCAGTCCCAGATGGAAGAGATCGACAAAACACTGACGCTCACGGTTGACTACGGCTGGCTGACAATCATTTCTCATCCCCTATTCTTGTTGTTGAGCTTCGTTTACGACTTCGTGGGTAATTGGGGTGTGGCGATTATTTTTGTCACCTTCCTGATCAAGCTCGCGTTTTACAAGCTCACCGAATCCAGCGGCCGCTCGATGGCGAAAATGCGCAATCTTCAGCCACGCATGAAGGCGTTGCAGGACCGCTACAAGGATGACAAACAGGCGCTCGGCACGGCGACGATGGAGCTCTATAAGCGCGAAAAAGTGAATCCAGCGGCGGGCTGTTTGCCGATTCTGATTCAGATGCCGTTCTTCCTCGCGTTTTATTGGGTATTGCTTGAAAGCGTAGAAATGCGGCAGGCGCCATTCGCGCTGTGGCTCACCGACCTCTCAACCAAAGATCCATACTTCATCCTGCCGCTAATCATGGGTGCCGCGATGTTGCTGCAGCAAAGACTCAACCCGGCGCCGGCCGATCCGGTGCAGGCAAAAGTCATGCAGATCATGCCGGTCATGTTCACGGCCTTCTTCGCGTTCTTCCCGTCGGGCCTGGTGCTCTACTGGGTGACCAACACATCGCTGTCCATCGCACAGCAGTGGAAGATCAACAAGGTCGTCGAGCGGGAAGCCAAAGAGAAGAAGCACTGAGTGGGGTCAGGCCCCGTTTTGCTCTGATCCCTTTAGGGTCGTTCGCACTTTGACCTCGCCAAGCAGCGTTTTGTGCACGGGGCAGCGCTCGGCAATCTCGAGCAGGCGCTGCCGTTGTTCTTCGCTCAAGTCGCCGTCGAAAATCAACACCCGCTGAAACTCGTCCACCTTGCCGCCTGATGTCTCGCAGTCGGCGCAGTCTTCGGCGTGCACCTTTCCATGACGCACTTCAACAGTCACAGAGCGCAAGGCCATCTTCTTTAGGCCGGCGTACATTTTGAGCGTCATCGTTGTGCACGACGCGAGAGCGGCCGACAACAAGTCGTACGGATTTGGGCCAACATCCGTTCCGCCGGCATCGAGCGGTTCGTCGCCAACGAGGACATGATGACCCGCCGCAATATCGGTTCGGAAGCTATCGATGAATGTTCTTGCGGTAATCACGCCGTCGGCCGCAAGCGGCGGCGCGCTCGCGCTGTTGGACGGCTGCAAATAGCGCGTGGCCCAGGTCGCCAGGATCTGACCCGCATAACGGGAGTCCGTTTCGCGGCTTAACAGATGATCGGCCTTGTCGAGACTGACGAAGCTCTTTGGGTGTTTCGCAGCGGTGAAAAGCGCGGCCGCATTTTCAACCGCGACAATTTCGTCCAGCGGTGAGTGCATTACCAGCAGGGCCTTACCTAAACCGGATATGGCGTTGGGCAGGTCGTGCGTGCTGAGGTCATCAAGAAACTGTTCCTTGACGCGAAACGGGCGACCGCCAAGGCGAACCTCGGCGACGCCACGATCCCGCAACGCTTGCTCGGCGTCCTGAAACATGTGGGCGACATGAGCGGGGTCTGCCGGTGAGCCGATCGTTGCGACCGCGACCGCCGACGGTATTTGAGGAGCGGCCTGCAGCGCGGCCGTACCCCCGAGCGAGTGGCCGAAAAGAATCTCCGGGGCACGGTACTCCTGCTCCAGCCACCGGGCAGCGGAGATCAGATCTGCCACGTTGCTGGAAAAATTGGTGTCCTCAAACGCGCCGTCACTCTGCCCAAGACCCGTGAAGTCGAAACGCAATACGGCGATGCCGGCATCTGTCATTGCCCGCGAAATATTGGTGGCCGCCTTCAGGTTCTTGGAGCACGTAAAGCAGTGCGCAAACAAAGCATAGGCGAGCGGTGTCTCGGCCGGGAGGTCCAACACGCCAGCCAAACGTTCTCCGACGGTATTGGGGAAACTGATTTTTTTGCTCTGCATCCGGTGCCCACCTGTGGTCTGATAACGCGGTGAAAAACTTCGTCGACACGATCGTTGCCGCAGCAACACCGCCAGGAACCGGCGGCATCGGCATTGTGCGCGTCTCCGGGGAGAAGACCGAGCATATCGCAAGAACACTACTGGGCAGCCTTCCGGAACCGAGGACGGCCACGTATCGCAACTTTCGCGATAGCGGCGGCGAGCGATTGGACGCGGGCCTGGCCCTGTATTTTCCGGCGCCCATGTCGTTTACGGGCGAGTCCGTTCTGGAGTTACACGGCCACGGTGGGCCGCTCGTTATTTCCCTGATTACTGATGCGATCGTCAGGCTTGGCGCCCGGCGCGCGGAGCCCGGCGAGTTTTCCGCGCGCGCCTTTCATAACGACAAGCTGGACCTCGTGCAGGCCGAAGCGATCGCGGACCTGATCAACGCGGGAACATCACAAGCCGCCCGTGCGGCCTTGCGGTCGTTGTCGGGTGCGTTTTCAAACGCAATCACCGCGCTCGCCGAACAGCTGGTTCGCCTGCGGATGCACGTGGAGGCGGCGATCGACTTCCCGGAAGAGGAGATTGATTTTTTGTCTGACGAGCTGTTGCTTCGCCGTTTGGATGAATGCGCGGAAGCGTTTTCGCTCCTGCGTGCTCAGGCGAAACAAGGTCGCGTTCTTCGCGACGGATTTCAGGTTGTGATTGTTGGCAAACCGAATGCAGGGAAATCCAGCTTATTGAATTTGTTGAGCGGCCAGGATGCGGCCATCGTTACCGAGGTCGCCGGAACCACACGCGACATACTGCGAGAGCAAATTGATATTGACGGACTCGCCGTTGAGCTGGTTGATACCGCGGGACTGCGTGAGGACCCGGACAGGGTTGAGCGGGAGGGTATTCGTCGGGCGCGAAAAGCACTGCA
>JALHUQ010000187.1 GCA_022866645.1 Woeseiaceae bacterium
AGGGTGTTGCGCCGATACTATCCGCGACACTGGATGGCGACGGCGTCTTCATAGCTGGCGAGATTACGTCCACGGTGCAACTGCGTCCGGCCGGGCCGAGTATCGACGAAAATCAAAGAGCGTTGAATCTGATACGTGGCTTAAGCGTTGACGATTTCGGGGAATCCGGCCTCAGGTTTCTTCCTGACGGAAAGTTGCTTCCCGCCGAGCGGGCCGCCGTTAAACCACACGAGCTAGTCATCACTACCCACTGATTTGAAATCGACACCGAGCGAGCGCAATTTTCGATACAGGTGCGTACGCTCCATCCCGACTCGTTTTGCCAGCTGCCCTACTTTGCCTTCGCACAACACGAGTTGCTGTTGCAAATAGGAACGCTCGAAATGCTCGCGCGCCTCTCGTAAGGGCAAGGCCAGAAGATCCTGTTTGACGAGCGAGCCCACTATTGGCGAGATGGCGCTGATCTCGAGTTCGACTTCATCAAGCGATATATCGTCACTTCTACCGGACAACAATAGCCGCCGAACCATATGCTTTAACTCGCGCACGTTATCGGGCCACGGATAGTTGCGGAGCCGATTTTGTGCGGCGACACTGAACCGTCGGAAGGTCAATCCTTCTGCGTCCACCAACTTATCAACATAGTAAGCCAACAACTCCGGCACATCTTCGGAGTACTCTCGCAGCGGCGGAACTCTCAAACTCAATACACTCAGTGCAGCGACGAGATCACGGCGCAGTGCGCCCTTCTCGATTTGCGCTTCGAAATCGGCACTAACTGTTGCGACGATTCTCGCATCGACCTTAACGGCCTGGCTTCCGCCGACCCGCGTTAATCGACCGTCCTCAAGAACACCCAATAGTATTTTCTGGGCCGCAGGACTGAGATCGGCCAACTCATCCACGACCAGCGTGCCACCCGACGCTCGCTCGAATATACCGGCGGTAATTTCACCGCCGTGTTCGCGACCGAGTAATTGCTCTTCGACGTTAGCCTCTGAGACAGATGCAGCCGTGAGGCTGGTCAAAGGTTCGTCCGCTCGCCGTCCGAGCGCGTGCATGTAACGCGCAAAAGCACCCCGCCCGGCACCCGGTTCGCCGCTTATTAATACCGAGCCATCATGACTCGCGTAATGCTGCACACGCTCGCGCAAAGCTTTCATTGCGGCGCTGCGGCCGACCGGAGCGAGTAGCGACGGCAACAGGCTGCTCGCCGCCCGCGACTGCTTGCCCACTGATTCGAGCGCTCCTTCTACCGTTCGCAGCAGCTTCGCCAGCGAAAGTGGTTTCTCAACAAAATCGAACGCACCCAGCCTTGTCGCCTCGACCGCTGCGTCGACAGTTCCATGCCCGGACATGATGACGACGGGACAATTCAGGTCACCACCCTCCGACCACTCGCGCAACAAGGTTATGCCATCGGTATCTGGCATCCAAATGTCCAGAAGTATGAGGTCAAATTTCCGCTTGGATCGGGCCAGTCTTGCCTCCGCTGCGTCTGCTGCAACAGAAACTCCGTAGCCTTCGTCGGTCAGAATGTCTTGTATCAACGCACGAATATCTACCTCGTCGTCGACGACCAATACGTGAGCATTACTCATGCTTGTTCTCTCCTTTTGTCGGCACGTCCCGGCCCTCTTGCAATCATCTTTTCTCTGGCTTCTTCATTCAGTGGCAACCGGATACTAATCATTGCTCCCCCGTCACTCTGGTTTTTCGCGTGGATGGAACCAACATGTTCCTCCACCAGTTTTTTCACAATCGCCAGGCCAAGGCCTGTGCCTTTTGGTTTGGTAGTCACGTACGGATCAAAAACCTGACTCATCGTGCCGGTCTCGAAGCCCGGCCCGTTGTCCATGACGCGAATCTGCACGACTTCGATTTCGTTAATTTCGGCGACTGCAATTTGCACATCGATACGGCCGTTCGGTGTTCCTTCGAGTGCCTCCACGGCATTTCGGATCAGATTGTGAAATATCTGCCGCACTCTGCCCCTGTCACCCTCAATCAGCGGCATTGTCGGGTCAGACGTCAGAATGATTTCCAGATCATTTTCCTGCGCCCGATACAGATCAACAATTTCGTGCGCCAGCTTGTCGAGGTCAAAGCGGCTGAAGTCCATATCGGGTGCGCGAGCGTAATCGCTGAACGCGTTCACCATTTCTTTCATGGCCTCGACCTGCTGCACGATGGTGTGTGTCGCTCGGTCGAGAACCTGCGCCTCTTCTTCGTCCATCGTACCGAGATACTTGCGGCGCATGCGTTCGGCCGAAAGCTGGATCGGTGTCAACGGATTCTTGATTTCGTGCGCCAGGCGGCGCGCCACCTCTCCCCAGGCCGCATCGCGCTGCGCCTGCAGCAGCGCCGTAATGTCATCAAATACAATGACGTATCCAGCGGCGTTGTCTTCATCACCCGGCAGTGTTGTGCACGCGCAGCTCAACACTCGACGGCCGACTTCTCCGCGTAACACTATCTGCTCGCGCCACTCGGTTTCGCCCGCGTCCAGATGCACAAGCGCGACATCAACAAACTGCTCCAGCAAGCCATTGTCTTTGGCGACATCCCGAAGAGACTCGCCCGTACGATTTTCAAGATTCACACCAAGAATCGAACCCGAGGCCTGGTTCGCGGTGCGAATTCTGAGGTCGGACTCCAGCGCCAGCACACCGGTCGAAAGGCGCGCCAGAATGACTTCAAGATTCGTACGCTCGGCCTCGACCAGCGCCTGACTTAAGGTCGCTTCGCGGCGCGCAGTCGCGAGACGTTGTGTCATGTCGTTAAACGAGCTGATGAGAAAGCCGATTTCATCGCGACTTGGTGTCGGCAATCGTGTGTCGAAATTGCCCATTGCAACGGCACGTGTGCCGGCAACCAGGTCCTGGATCGGCGCCACCAGCCGCCGCGATAAGACGAATGCACCGTAAATCGCTGCCAGCAAGCTCAGCAGCAATACGAATCCCAGGGTCAATGTCAGCAAGTCTTTCAGATCCTCGCGGAAGAAGACCAATTGCTGGTATTCGGAATACGAATTCTCGACGCTGTCGATCATGTTGCCGAGCCGCTCATCGAGCGGAAAATGCGCCTGCACTGTGCGCTGCTCGCGTGCGCGATTGCCGCGATAGGTAAAGGCCACGGCGGTACGAATTTCGGCGCGTCCATCGCCTAAAGGCTCCAGACTGACGAACGGCCTGTCCTGCTGCATCAGCAGGGCGATTTCCTCCGTCAGTGGCTTTGGAAATGAATTGGCCGCATTGTCCGAACTGGTCGCAAGCAAGCGGTTGTTTACGCCATACAGGGTCATCTCACTGGCGCCACTCTCTCGCCGCAACATACTGAGTTCAAACACGAGCTGGCGATCCGGAACGGTCAGGAGCTTTTGTGCCACTTGCGTGGTCGCAACGAGATTCTGTCGCTTACGAAACTCTATTGCAGCCCGACTCAGCATGAGCGCGTTGTCGAGCCCTTCTTCGACCTGCACATTGAACCAGCTGTCGATGCCCCGATTGATGAACTGAATCGAAAAGTAGAAAACGACAATCAGCGGCAACACGGCCAGACCGACGAACATGCCGACCATGCGTGCTTTGAGTTTTGCTCCCGGCACATTTTCACGGTAGTCCCGCAATAATCGCCACAGGTTGCCGATCAGGATCAGAATAAGAATGACGCCGCCGGCAATGTTGATCGCCAGAATGATGTCTTGCAGACGGTCGAAGTCGTCTGAGCGTTGCACGGTTTTCGTTAGCAAGAACAGCGCAGCCAGCGCTAACGTGACGCCAGCCACGCCCATCAAGGTAAAGAATATTCGCTTTAGCGTTCTAACGACCATTCGAACCATTCGCTTTGTAACTGCCACTGACCGCGCCAGAAAAACAGGAGTCGTAGCGGCGCTGGATATTGCTGCGTATTGAGCATCGCCCTTAGTCGCAGCCGATAAGACCGGTCGGGAAGCAGTAGTGCATCGTCAATCACGGGCAATCCCTGGACGCGACCCAGACTGTTCAGTGCGGAGTAGAGTGTTGCGAAGGTATCCTGATCTCCACTGTTGAGATTCTTGACGATGTACCGTTGACTCAGCGGCCGATACTCAAGCTCATAGCGAACAGCGAGCTCTGCATCGACGGCGTCAATCAGAAATCGTTTTACGCGTATGACCTGTAGCTCGATTTCGATAGTCAGGGTCACGCCGCTTTCCAGCGCCGCCAGCGCTTCACTACTCAGCACGAGCTGCAGCCGCGCATCCAGCGTATGCACGCCGCCTTGTTGCTCGGTCGATGCCGACCTGACTTCAAAGTAGCCCTCACGCTCGATGTCATCTTGCGCGAGGCCGGTGCCGAGCACGAGCACAACGAACAGCGCAATGCTCAGACGTCGCAACGGGCCGATATTATTGATTGGGGTTGACCGGGACATCAGTATCTTCAGGAAACCTTCTTTTTTTGTAAGGCGGCGTAGTAAAAGCCGTCCAGACCCCCGGAACCGGGCAGGATCTGGTAACCACACGCCTTCTTCCGCATTAGATCGCGGATGTTGTTATTTGGCAACACATCGTTTTCAAGCGCATCGCTATGGCCCTTCAGGAAGTGTTCTGTCACCTCATCATTCTCCGCTGCGATAACCGAGCAGGTCACGTACAACAGGCATCCGCCCGGCGCGAGCAAGGGCCAGAGCGCCTCCAGCAGCGCCTTCTGCAGGGCAACCAGACTCGTCAGATCGCTTTCTCGTCGCAGCAACTTGATGTCCGGATGGCGCCTGATGACGCCAGACGCTGAACAGGGGGCATCCAGCAATATGCCGTCGAACGGTTTGCCGTCCCACCATTCCTCAGGTTTCGATGCATCGCCGGCAATTATGGTTGCATCACGGCCGATGCGCGCCAGGTTGTCCGCGATACTTACGAGCCGCGACTCGTCGTTGTCTACCGCAAGCAGCGACAGCTTATCGCCGCCAAGCTCCAGCAGATGACCACTCTTGCCGCCCGGCGCAGCACAGGCATCCAGAATGCGTTTGGCTTGCTTGCCTTCTGGAAGCTGCTGCAATAGCCAACGTGCGGCGATTTGTGCAGCAGCGTCCTGTACCGACGCATCACCCATCTCGAATCCGGGCAGCTCTTCGACTGATTTAGCTTCTGTAAGACGCACAGCGTCCGGAATTCCTTCTATAGGTTCGGCGCCGATGTCGACGGCAGCGAGCCGTTCGCAGTATTGCAATGCGGAATTTCTCGATGCGTTGGCACGCAACCACATCGGTGCGCGCTCGTTGTTTGCTGTCAGGACAGCTTGCCAGTCATCAGGCCAGTCATTTTGTATTCTTCGCATCAGCCAGATAGGATGATTCCACGTTGACATCTCATCCGCCGGGCTGACCGCGGCCAGGTTGTCGCGGGTAAAGCGCCGCAAACAAGCGTTGACGAAACCGGCAAGTTTCGGGCGACCCAATGAGCGGGTCGCCTCGACGGTCTCGGACACAACCGCATGATCGGGAATTCGCATCTCGACGATTTGATAAAGCCCGATCGCAAGCAGTGCATTGATAACGCGGTCACGCTTTCTGATCGGCTTGGCAACGAGTTGATCTATCCAACCCTGCAAGCGCCAGTGTTGTCGCAGACTTCCGTAGCACATCATGCGCAGCAAAGAGCGATCATCGGCTGCGACGCGTGCTTCGTTCTTCAATATCGCCGCATCAAGCGACTGACCAGCGCTGACAACGGCGTCAACCACTTCGGCAGCAACCGCCCGGGTATTCACACCAGCCGTATTCATCAACGCAAGTCGATCTGTTTAACAAACTCGTGGGGTGGCGCCCGACGTTTGCCAGGCAGCTGCAGCGAATCCAGCCGCAGCCCATCACGGCCGCAAGCAACGACGATTTCATCGCCGTCATAGCGAACAAAGGATCCGGGTTTCGCATCAATGTTCGGCACGACTTGCGCCTGCCAGACCTTGATTCGAACCTCGTCATCGCGAATAAAGTAAGCCCCGGGTTCAGGGTTGTAGGCACGGATGCGGCGTTGCAATTCGTCCGCCGGCAAGGTCCAGTCCAACTCGGCATCCTGCTTGCTGATCTTGGCAGCATAGCTGGACTGCGACTCATCCTGCGGAACCGCGACGATGTCACCGTCGAGTATTTTCTTAAGGTCAGCCACCAGC
>JALHUQ010000023.1 GCA_022866645.1 Woeseiaceae bacterium
CGAAGCGAAGTTAGCGGACAAGACCGTTTTTCTGGTCGAACTGCAACAGGCGGGGCTTTTTGAAATCTTTGGCTACGAGGGTGAAGAGCTCGGCGCCATTATCGGCAGTTTCTGCCCGAACATACTGTTCCCGTACGCGCGCGAAACACTCGCGTCACTGATTCAGAAGGGCGGGTTCCCCGAGTTCGTGTTGCAGCCGATTAACTTTGACGCGCTGTATTTCCAGAGCAAGCAGCAGCAGGCCGCGGCGCAAGCCGAAGTCGCGGAGAAGCACTGATAAGCGAAGTCGCGACAAAAACAATTGCGGTTGTCGGTGCCGGTTCCTGGGGAACCGCGCTGGCACTGCATCTCGCGCGCGCGGGCAGCAATGTCCGACTGGGCGGGGTCGTTGAGCTCGATCTGCTTGCGGCGATGGTGGTGGATCGCGAAAACGTTCGCTACCTCCCGGGGATCCCGTTTCCACCGAACTTGATCGCATACCCTGATCTCGGTAAGTGCCTGACGGGCGTGCGCGATATTCTCGTGGTGGTTCCGAGCCACGGACTGCGCGACACATTGACGGCGGCACTGCCGTTTCTGGGCCCTGAGTCACGGGTCTGTTGGGCAACCAAAGGCTTCGAGCTGCGCAGCGGCAAGCTGCCACATCAGGTTGCCGCAGAGGTGCTGGGCAAAGACCGCCCGGTCGCCGTGCTGTCCGGCCCGACCTTTGCCAAAGAGGTCGCCGAGGGGCTGCCGACCGCAATGACTATCGCTTCGAACGATAAGGATTTCGGTCAGGCGCTCGCCACCGCACTTTCTGGCGAGAATTTTCGGGCCTATACGTCCGACGACTTCATCGGCGTTGAGGTCGGCGGTGCTATTAAGAACGTGCTCGCGATCGGCGCGGGTATGTGCGACGGGCTCGGCTTTGGCGCCAATGCGCGCGTCGCGCTGATAACGCGCGGCCTGGTTGAGCTAACGCGCCTCGGCGTCGCGCTTGGCGCGAAGCACGAGACGATGATGGGCCTCGCTGGCATGGGCGATTTGGTCCTGACCTGCACGGACAACCTGTCGCGCAACCGCCGCATGGGTCTTGCCCTTGCAAGTGGCAAAACGGTGGCAGAGGCACAGGAAGAAATCCAGCAGGTCGTTGAGGGCGTGCTGGCGGCGGAAGCCGTGAAAGAGGTCGCCGACAAACTGAATATCGAAATGCCGATCTGCCACCAGGTTTATCGCATTCTTTACGAAGGCGCGTCGCCGCGAGAGGCGGTCGGCGCCTTGATGGGGCGGCAGCTCAAGCCGGAACAGGAGCAATAAACAAGGGGTGTCCAGGCAGCTAAATGTACTGGCAACTTTGTTACTGTCTACTAAACTAAGAACAATAAAAATCACACCTGATTAAGGGGGAAAATATGGATCGTCGCATTTTTTGCAGAACGGCAATTGCTGCGGGTGTCGCAGCCTCATACCCACTCCTGGGCGCCTGCAGTCGCAGTGAACCTCCCGTCGCAAGCTCGGCTAACACCAGCATTCGCGGCATTTCGTTTGACGGCGCTGAGCTGGAGCTCGAAAAGGCGGCCCTTAAAGAGCTCGGCGATGCCATGACCGGACCCGTGATTCTCTCCGGACATCCCGATTACGATGGTGCCCGCTCGATCTGGAACAGCATGCATGACAAGCGGCCTGCGCTGATCGCGCGCTGCCTGAACAACGAAGACGTGTCGAAAGCGGTTACATTCGCGGCCGAGCGCGATCTCCTGGTGGCCGTTCGTGGCGGCGGCCACAGCTGGCCGGGGAAATCGGTCTGCGACGACGGAATGATGATAGACCTCTCGCAACTAACCAACGTTACGGTCGATACCGAAGCACAACGCGCGGTCGCGGGCGGTGGCGCGCTACTGGGCCACCTTGACCAGGCCTCTCTCCCGCACGGCCTGGTGACGACCGCCGGCGTCGTATCCCATACGGGCGTCGGCGGCTTCACACTCGGTGGCGGGTTCGGCCGTTTGAATCGAAAGTACGGTTTGGCGGTCGACAACCTTCGTTCCGCGACGATGATCACGGCCGACGGCAAGATACTCACTGTCAATTCGGATGAGGATGCTGATTTATTCTGGGCGGTTCGCGGCGGCGGTGGCAACTTTGGTGTGGCTACCGAATTCGAATTTCAACTGCACCCGTTCGACCGAAATGTTTTGTCAGGCAATATCGTCTGGCCCTTCGAACAGGCAAAAGATGTCCTGGAGTTTTATGCCGAATGGTCCGCCGGGCTTTCGGACGAAATGTATGTCGGCCCCGTCATCACGACGACACCGGAAGGCGTACGCATCATTATGACGGACGTCGTTTACAACGGCGATCCGGCGACCGGCGAGAAGGAGCTTGCTCCGCTACGCGCGATCGGAACGCCGATCGCGGATGACGTCATCGTGCAGGACTACACCGTTTTGCAAACGAACCTCGACGTTCCGTTTGGTCACGGCATCCGCTCATACGCGAAGAATGGCATGGTCAAAGCATGGAGTCAGGGCCTTGTCGACACCATGCTGGACGCAGACGACCCGCGAATTTTCATTGGCAGCCACGTCGCAGGCGCCGCCGTGAAGCGAGTCGGCGAGCTGGACACAGCATTTCCACATCGCAACGCGGAGGTCATGATCGTCATTGCCGCCGGGTGGATGGACCCCGCAGAGGACGACGGACTCATTGCAGCATGCCGTGACTATCACAAGGCGCTCGAGCCGCATGTCGGTGGCTACTACACAAACATCGACTTTGACGGGAGCAGGGCTGCCAGCAATTATGGACCGGCGTACGATCGCCTGTCGCACATCAAGGGTCGCTACGATCCGCGTAACCTGTTCCGCCTGAACAGCAACATAAGTCCTGCATAGGGGCTAGCCATGGACAGACGAAACTTTTGCAGAACGGCGGTTGCCGTGGGCGTCGCGACCTCATACCCGCTCCTGGGCGCCTGTGGTCGCTCCGAGCCGCCTCAGGCGACGTCGGCCAAGACCAGCATTCGTGGCATCTCGCTTGACGGCGCCGAGATCGAGCTTGAAAGAGCGGCGATAAAAGAGCTGGGTGATGCAATGACCGGCCCGGTCCTGCTATCCGGCGATCCGGATTACGACGGCGCTCGCAAAGTCTGGAATGGCATGCATGACAAGCATCCCGCGCTGATTGCCCGCTGCCAGAATGCGGACGACATTTGTCGCGCCGTCGATTTCGCGCGCGAGCGAAGCTTGCTTCTCGCCGTTCGCGGCGGTGGCCATAGCTGGCCCGGCAAGTCGACTTGTGACGACGGCATGATGCTCGATCTCTCAGACATGAAGGCCGTCGACGTTAATGTCGAAGGACAAACCGCGTGGTGTCAGGGCGGGGCGCTGCTGGGCCATCTTGATGATGCCGCGCTCGCACACGGGCTGGTTACGACGGCCGGTGTTGTTTCGCACACGGGTGTTGGCGGATTCACGCTGGGTGGTGGATTCGGCCGCCTAAATCGAAAATACGGCCTGACCATTGATAACGTACTCGGCGCGGAGATGGTCACGGCAGACGGCAAGATTCGCTACGTCAGTGCCGATAATGAGCCGGACCTTTTCTGGGCGATTCGGGGCGGTGGCGGCAACTTTGGCGTCGTCAGTCGTTTCCATTACCAGCTGCATCCTTTCGATCGCAATGTGCTCTCCGGCCTTCTGGTCTGGCCGGTAGAACAGGCGCGCGAGGTGTTGGAGTTTTATGCGGAGTGGTCACGCGGCGTATCGCGCGAACTGTATACCGGTCCGTTTATGGCAACGATGCCGGACGGCACGGGCGTCGTCGGGATGGAGGTCGTGTACAACGGCGATCCGACCCAGGGCGAAAAGGAGATCGCACCGCTGCGAGCGATCGGCACGATGATCGACGATAGCGTCAAGCTGCAGGACTACAAGGTTTTGCAAACCCACGAAGACGCCAGCGCGGCACAAGGCATTCGTTCCTACGCGAAGAACGGCATGATCAAGGAATTCACGCAGGGGCTGGTTGACGACATGATCGACGCCTTCATCCCGGACCCGCGCACCGCTATTTTTACGCACACCACGGGCGGTGCCGTGAAAGATCATGGTCCGCTCGACACCGCATTCCCGCATCGAAACACGGAGTCGATGCTGGTGTTCTATAGCGCCTGGACAGATCCAGCGGAAGACGAGGAAGGCAAGGCGATGTGCCGACAATGGCATGCTGCCCTGGAATCTCACACCGGTGGCTACTACGACAACATCCAGTGGGATGGCGACAAGACCGTTGACGACAACTACGGTCCGAACTACGCGCGGCTCGCCGAGATCAAGGGACGCTTCGACGCTGGCAACCTGTTCCGCATGAACAGCAACATCAAGCCCGCTTAATTCCCGCCGGCAAAGCCCAGCTGACGCCACGCTTCATAGACAACAACCGCAGCTGAATTCGAAAGATTCAGACTGCGGCTGTTTTCTTTCATGGGCAGTCGCAAGCGTTGCTCGGGTGGCACCGACTCCAGAATATCCTGCGGCAGGCCGCGGGTTTCCGGGCCGAACAGGAAGGCGTCGCCCGCGCGGTATTGCGGTGCGTCATGGCGCGTTCGGCTGCGGGTGCTCAATGCGAAAACGCGTGGCCCTCCCAAAATATCGAGACACACCTGCAGGGATTTGTGCGTCGAAACGGTCGCGAACTCGCGGTAGTCGAGGCCCGCTCTTTTCAAGCGTGGTTCGTCGAGTTCAAAACCCAGCGGCTCAATGAGATGCAGTTGCACGCCAGTGTTCGCACACAGTCGAATAATATTGCCCGTGTTCGGCGGAATTTCCGGCTCGTAAAGAATAAGGCTAAACATACAAAACCCTGTAGAATGCGGCGCCGATGGCAAGCAACCCGTTACACATGGAATTCTGCGGCATACCAATGGCTTCGCCCATCGTGCTGCTCTCAGGTTGTGTTGGCTTTGGCGAAGAATACACGCGCGTCGAAGGTTTCTCGAATGCGGATGTCGGTGCCGTTGTCCTGAAGGGCACGACGGGTGATGCTCGGCTCGGCAATCCACCGCATCGCGTGTACGAAACACCGGACGGCATGTTGAACGCCATAGGCTTGCAAAACCCGGGCGTCGACAAGGTCGTCAACGAAGTTCTCCCGGGCCTCGATTTCTCGGAGACTCGTTTTTTCGCAAACGTCTCCGGGTCAACGATCGAAGAATACGAACGCGTCACCCGACGTTTCGATGACTCGGACATTGATGCGATCGAGATCAATATATCCTGTCCGAACGTCAAGGAAGGTGGCGTTCAGTTTGGCAATGACCCAGAGATGTCGGCTCGCGTCGTGGCGGCTTGCCGCGCACAAACGTCAAAACCGATCATCACCAAGCTCTCGCCCAACCAGACCGACATTCAGGAAAACGCTCGGCTGTGCATAGAGGCGGGCACCGATGGTTTCGCTGTGATTAACACGGTGATGGGTATGGCGATCGACAGTGAAACACGTAGGCCGATCATCGGTAATGTTCGTGGCGGTTTATCGGGGCCTGCGATTAAACCTATTGCTCTGCTGAAAGTGCAGCAGGTCTATGAGGTTGCCAGGGGACACAACATTCCGATCATCGGTCAGGGCGGCATCATCACAGCGAAAGATGCGCTGGAATTCATCATCGCAGGAGCGTCGGCCATTGGTGTGGGCACTGCGCTTTTTTACGACCCGCTGGTTTGTAAGAAGATTAACGTCGGCATCACCGACTACCTCAAGCGTCACCGGCTGGCGTCTGTCGCCGCGCTGGTCGGATCTCTGACACTATAAGCGCGACTGCGTCGCCGACTTCATAGTGTGGGCTATCGGGTCGGCCTGTTCGGGTCCGGTCGCAGGAAAACGACCGGAACTTCGGCAAAGAAGATGGACTGTTGCACGGTAACCGCCACCCGGAGTGTCGCAGCCGGTTCGGCAAACGCCGGAAACATGATTGTCATCTGTGCACCTGTATCGAGCGGATCACCCGGAGCGATGGTGCCGAGGACCTCGTCACCGCCATACACCAGGGAGAAGGTTGCCCGCTCGATCGCGAACTTCGACTCGAGTGACAATATCGTTTGCTGCGGTGACAGGTCGACGGGCCGTAGCGTCAGCTTGAGTTCGCTGTTGGCGAGGTCACAAGCGCCGCTGTCGTAACGACAATTGGATCTGACGACCAGCGGATAAGTCTCACCCGGCTTTGCGACCTGAGCTCGCTCCGCGACCATTGAGTCGACGCCGAACCAGGCCAAGACTGCGAGCACCGGCGTGACCAGCATGGCGATGACAACGTGCTTGTTTTTCCACATGGCTACATCCTACCGCAAAAAAAAGGGGGGCGAAGCGCCCCCCTTTGTTGAGTGTTGCAAACTTAATGGTCGCCCGTTATCTCCTTGGAGCCATGCGGTATGCGGATGCTTTCCACCAAATGCTGGATGTGTTCCGGCGGTGGCGCGGTCATATTAGATACAGCGTATGCAACCGCGAAGTTCACGACAGCACCGATAGCGCCGAATGCGTTCGGCTCGATACCGAAGAACCAGTTCTGCGGCATATCGCCCATGTACGTAGCGCTTGCTATAAACATGACGCCTTTGTGCTGGAATACATACAGCAGTGTTACGCCCAGGCCAGCGATCATACCCGCGATCGCACCTTCCTTGTTCATGCGCTTGTTGAAGATTCCCATCATCAATGCCGGGAATATCGACGAAGCGGCAAGTCCAAAGGCCAGGGCCACAGTACCTGCTGCGAAGCCCGGCGGGTTGAAGCCGAGATAGCCTGCGACCAGTATCGCTCCGGACATCGCGACTCGACTGGCCATGAGCTCCTGTTTCTCGTTGATCTGCGGCATCCACACGCCCTTCAACAGGTCATGCGAGATGGCCGACGATATCGCGAGTAGCAGGCCCGCCGCCGTGGAAAGAGCCGCCGCCAGTCCACCGGCAGCGACAAGCGCGATGACCCAGTTCGGCAATCCCGCGATTTCCGGGTTGGCCAGTACCATGATGTCGTTATCGATCTTGATCATCTCATTGGTTTCGGCATTAGCACTGTACTGGATGCGGCCGTCGCCATTCTTGTCTTCGAATGCCAGCAGACCGGTTTTTTCCCACTTGCGCACCCAATCCGGACGTTCGTCGTAGACCATGTACTCACCGGGTGACGGTTCGATGGTGTGGATCAGGTTCAGGCGCGCCATGGCAGCAACGGCCGGTGCCGTGGTGTAGAGGATGGCGATGAACACGAGTGCCCAGCCAGCCGAACTGCGTGCGTCTTTCACCTTGGGTACGGTGAAGAATCGGATGATGACGTGTGGCAGGCCTGCCGTACCGATCATGAGCGACATGGTGTACACGAACATGTTCGTCAGACTAAGTCGCGCCTGCGTCGTGTACGCAGCAAACCCCAGGTCATTCAGCACCTGGTCAAGCCTGTCCAGCAGGAACACGTCGGAACCCGACATCGTCGACCCCAGACCGAGCTGCGGAACGGGGTTACCGGTCAGCTCCAGCGAGATGAAGATGGCCGGAATGGTGTAGGCCATAATCAGTACGCAGTATTGCGCGATCTGTGTATAGGTGATGCCTTTCATTCCGCCCAACACCGCATAGATAAATACGATGCCCATGCCGATGACAAGCCCCGTGTCGTAACCGACTTCGAGGAAGCGCGAGAATGCGACGCCGATACCTTTCATCTGTCCGATAACGTAGGTCACGGACGCGACGATCAGACAGACGACGGCCACGATGCGTGCCGCTTTCGAGTAGTAACGATCGCCAATGAACTCCGGAACGGTGAACTTACCGAACTTGCGCAGGTACGGCGCGAGCAGCATGGCGAGCAATACGTAACCACCTGTCCAGCCCATGAGGAAGACGGAACCGCCATAACCCATGAATGCAATCAGGCCGGCCATCGATATGAACGATGCTGCGGACATCCAGTCCGCCGCCGTAGCCATACCGTTTGCAACCGGATGAATGTGGCCACCGGCCACGTAGAAGTCTTTGGTTGTGCTGGCCCGCGCCCAGATCGCAATGCCGATGTAGAGCGCGAAGGTCAGTCCGACAACCAGATATGTTGTTGCTTGAAGTGACATGATGTCCCCCTAGTCGTCTTTGTCTTCGTGCACGTTATGCTCCCGATCGAGCTTCTCCATGCGCTTGGCGTAGTAAAAAATCAACACGACGAATACGTAAATCGAGCCTTGATTCGCGAACCAGAAGCCGAGCTTGTAGCCGCCAATGGAGATGGCGTTCAAAGGCCCAACCAAAATGATCCCGAAACCAAAGGACACGACAAACCAGATAGCGAGACAGAGTGCAATGAGTCGCAAATTTGCCTGCCAGTAGTTGTTGTTCTGAGACATACGTCCCCCCTTAAGCTACTTTTGTTAGATTTATCACCAGCGCAATCTATCAAACCGCCGTCGTCGACAATTATCGACTTTAGTCTTAGGTGACCGCTGGCCGGCGTCTGGTTTGCACCCTGCAAAAGATTATTGTTTATCTAATTCATGGCCTTATGAGCGGGTAGTGACGTGTATTTCAGTCCTTAAGGTCGCCGGCGTAAGACGATAGTAGTAGACTTCGAAGACAACAAAGACCGGTCAGCTCAGGGCCGCCAATAACCAAGGGGAGATTCACGCATTGATCAGCTGGTGGGCGTTGCTGCTCTTATCGCTGGGCTATGTTTCAATCCTCTTTGCGATCGCATATTGGGGCGACAAGGCTGATCCGAGATATTTTTCGGGGCGTGTGCGCGCAGCGATTTATGGCCTGACCCTCGCCGTCTATTGCACTTCCTGGACCTTCTACGGCGCTGTCGGAAGTGCCGCCCAGAACGGTTGGGGATATCTGCCTATCTACCTCGGGCCGATGATGGTCATCTTTTTCGGCTGGCCGATGATCCATCGCATCGTCGTTGTCAGCAAGCGCCTGAACCTGACGTCGATTGCCGACTTTATTGCGTCTCGCTACGGCAAGGCTCGCAGCCTGGCCGTGCTGGTAACGCTGATCGCGACAATCGGGTCGATCCCTTACATTGCGTTGCAGCTGAAAGCCGTGGTCGCCGGCTTCGATATTGTGTCGAACTACTCGGCGGCCGGCGCCGCAAGAAATGACATGGCTTTCATTTTCGCAGGCGCGCTCGCTGTTTTCGCGATCCTTTTCGGCACGCGCAAGATCGACGTTACGGAACACCATGACGGACTCATGTTGGCGGTCGCCTTCGAGTCAGTCGTCAAGCTGGCGGCTTTTATGGCTGTCGGTCTGTTTGCCTGGTCAGTGCTGGCCAACGTCGAGGCGGTGTCGCCGCTGGCGGCAGAGCGGTCCGCCGCCGTGTTCCGATTCGATCACATGCCGGACACTTTCGTCACTCAGTTGATACTGGCCAGCGCCGCCATTTTCTGCCTGCCCCGCCAGTTTCATGTCGCGGTTGTCGAGGCGTATGAGGATGCCAACGTACGGCATACGCGCTGGACGTTCCCGCTCTACCTGCTGGCTTTTTCGATGTTCGTTATTCCGATCACGATAGCCGGCCTCAAGGCGCTGCCGCCCGGGGAATTCAACGGCGATGCTTTCGTGCTTGCGCTGCCGATTCAGGGCGAGCAGACACTGCTCACAATGCTTGCTTTCCTCGGCGGATTTTCCGCGGCGACCAGTATGGTCATCGTCGCCAGCGTCGCGCTGTCGACGATGATCAGCAATGAAGTTGTCATGCCTGCGCTGATGAGCATCAAGATGCTCGGCCTTACGGAGCGGAAGGACTATACGCGCATCCTCCTGTACGTGCGGCGCGGCGCGATCATCGGTATCGCGGCGCTGGCCTCCCTTTACGTGCTGGCAACAGACCGTACGGCGGCGCTGGCAAGCATCGGCCTGTTATCGTTCGCCGCCGCGGCGCAGTTTGCACCGCTCATCATCTTCGGCTTGTACTGGCCACGCTCGACCAGAGCTGGCGCGATAGCCGGTCTCAGTACAGGATTCGTTTTCTGGCTCTATACCTTGTTCCTGCCGACGCTGGCCCGGGCTGGCGCATTCAGTGACGCGTTCATCAACGAAGGGCTGTTTTCGTGGCGCTGGTTGCGGCCGGAGTCGCTGCTATTCGATACCGAGACCAGCTCGTTGACTCACGGCGTCGCCTGGTCGCTCGGGGCGAATTTGCTGGTGAACGTGCTGGTGTCATTGCGCACGCGCCAATCGCTTGTCGAAAAAATTCAGGCCAGGGCATTCGCAGGTCCCCCGAACGGTGTCGGGCTGGCCCGCTCAATTGCAGCGCGTCACGACATCACAAATACAGACCTGCGTTCGCTGGCAGAGCGCTTTCTCGGCGCCAACAATGTCGCACGATCGTTTGCAGATTTCGCAGCCACGTCGAGCATCGATCTCAACTCGGGCGGACCGGCTGATCGCCGCTTGCTGCTGTTTACTGAACGTCTGATTGCGGGCGCGATCGGCGCGTCGTCGGCGCGCGTGGTCATGACCGCCGCCCTGCGCAAGACCGGTACGGAAATCGGTGATGTCGTGCTGCTCCTCGACGAGACATCGCAGGCACTGACATTCAACCGGCGCTTGCTCGATGCGACGCTCGATAACATCACCCAGGGCGTCAGTGTTGTCGACTCGTCGCAGCGGCTCATCGGTTGGAACCGCCGCTACGAGGAGCTGATGAAGTATCCACCGGGTATGGTGCATGCCGGCGAGTCGATCGAAAATCTCATTCGTTATAACGGCGAGCACGGCCGCTTCGGTGATGCTGATGTGGAGCAGGAGATCATGAAACGGTTAAGGCACCTGCGCTCAGGCACCCCGTACCGCTTTCAAAGTAACTTCGAGGACGGCAGGGTCATCGAAATCAGTGGTCAGCCGATGCCGGGCGGCGGATATGTAACAACCTACACGGATATAACCGACTCGAAGGTCATCGAGAATGAGCTCGTCGAAGCCAAGGCCATGCTCGAGCAGCGCGTGGCCAACCGCACTGCCGAACTCGAGCAAGCAATGGCCGCGTTGCAACAGGCTAAAGCGCAAGCTGAAGAGGCAAACGCGTCGAAGACTCGCTTCCTTGCTGCCGCCGCACACGATCTGTTGCAGCCGTTGAATGCGGCCAAGTTGTTTGCGGCCCTGCTTAACGAACATCGTGAGAATATGGCGACGGAACAGCAGGGCCTTGTCGAGCGCGTGGAGAGCAGTCTCGGCGCGGTCGAGGACTTGCTGGGCGCAGTGCTCGATATTTCGCGACTGGACACCGCGGCGCCCGAACCTAAGCTGGAGGTTTTCCCGGTGACCAGGATCCTCAGGGCGATCGAGTCGCAATTCTCTGCTGCGTTCGTCGACGAGGGCTTGAGCCTGCGGATCGCAAAATCGTCACTATTCATACGTTCCGATCCGGCGCTCTTGCGGCGTATCGTTCAGAATTTTGTCAGCAACGCGCGTCGCTACACTCCCGTCGGCGGTGTTCTGATCGGTTGCCGTCGGCGTGGCGACAGGGTGGCCATACAGGTGATCGACACTGGCATTGGAATTGCGCCCGAAGACCAACGCGTCGTGTTCGAGGAGTTCAAGCGCCTCAGGAAACGCCGCAAGGGTACCAAACGTGGACTCGGACTCGGCCTCGCGATTGTCGAACGAATCGCCAAGCTGCTTAATCACGAAATCATGATGCGTTCAAAAATAGACGCGGGTAGCACATTTGAAGTCGTCGTTCCTCGTGCCGAGCGTATCGAGATCTCAGCCACCGACCAGAAGTCGGCGGACAGCTTTCCGGCATCATCCCTCGATGGAGCATCGATATTGTGCATCGATAACGAGCACACGATCCTTGAAGGTATGCATGGGCTATTGAGCAAGTGGGGTGCCCAGCCTCTGGTCGCCAACAACGCGGAAACGGCACTCGAGGAGATACTCGGTCTTGAGGCTAACGACGGCGGGCCGCCCGCAATCCTTATCGTTGATTACCACCTCGACGACGAGGTAACGGGCATCGAAGTCATCCGTGAACTCCGGGCTCGCTGGACGACGCATGTCCCCGCGATTATCGTGACGGCTGACCACTCCGAGTCGGTCCGGGAGGAAATTCGTGCCTCGGGAGAGGCCATTTTGCACAAGCCGATCAAACCCGCCGCGTTGCGCGCCCTGTTATCGCGCATGCTCAGCCGCCAGTAGCTGAAGAAATGTTTACTCGACCAGAACGGCGTCCTGGGCGTTCAGTCGTTGCACCGCAAGCACCGCCTGCGTGCGATTGGTCACATTCATCTTGCGCAGGATGGCTGTGACGTGCGCCTTGATCGTCGCCTCGGACACGCCGAGCACGTAGGCGATCTGCTTGTTGAGGAGACCCTCACCGAGCATCATGAGGACGCGAAACTGGTGCGGGGTCAATGAGCTCATCGCGGCAGCAACGCGCGCTTCTTCACTGTCCAACCCGCCGCCACTGAGTTCGACGTTCTCCGGCAGCCAGACCTCGCCCTGCAGGATGCTTTCGATTGCTGCCTCGATCATGCGAACGGGCGACGACTTGGGAATGAAGCCGCTTGCGCCGTGATGTATCGCACGCCGAATGACAGCGGGGTCGTCAACCGCGGAGACGATCACCGTCGGCATCGAGCCATGGTTGTTGCGCATGTAGGCGAGTGCGGAAAAACCGCTAACGCCAGGCATATTCAGATCCAGAAACAGCAGGTCGGCGTCGGGATTTGACTCCACAACATCGTAGAGCGTTGCAAGGCTTTCGGCTTCGAGTACCTCGGCGTCGGGAACGCAATTGTGCACGGCGTGGATCAGCGCCTCCCGAAAAAGCGGGTGATCATCCGCGACGATGAAGGTACTGCGGTCGGCTTCTGCCACTATCGGTCCGTCTCCTCAGTTGCGGTTCTTGCGATTCTTGCGATTCTCGATGAGCTGCTCCACGACGCCGGGATCAGCGAGCGTCGAGATATCACCAAGATTATTGAAGTCATTATCGGCGACCTTTCTGAGAATCCGCCGCATGATTTTTCCCGATCGCGTCTTGGGTAGACCTGGCGCCCATTGCAGGAGATCCGGACTTGCGATGGGACCAATTTCCTTGCGAACCCAGGCACGCAGTTCGAGTGCCAGTTCGTCACTTGGTTCGACTCCTTCCATGAGTGTCACGTAAACGTAGATACCCTGTCCTTTGATGTCATGAGGATAACCGACTACCGCGGCTTCCGCGACGGCCGCGTGTGACACGAGCGCGCTTTCGACCTCGGCCGTGCCCATGCGATGACCCGAGACATTGAGGACATCGTCCACCCGGCCGGTGATCCAGTAATAGCCGTCCTCGTCACGCCGGCAGCCATCGCCCGTGAAATAACAATTGTCGTAGCTGCTGAAATAAGTCTGCACGAATCTGTCGTGGTCGCCATAGATCGTGCGCATCTGGCCCGGCCAGCTGTCAAGTATCACAAGGATGCCCGATGCAGCGCCCTCCATGGCCGTGCCGTCGGCATCCATGAGCGCCGGCCGAATGCCAAAGAACGGACGCGTCGCAGAGCCCGGCTTGAGCGCCGTTGCTCCGGGCAACGGCGTGATCAGAATGCCGCCAGTTTCTGTCTGCCACCAGGTATCCACGATGGGACAGCGCCTCTCGCCGACCACGTTGTAGTACCACTCCCAGGCCTCCGGGTTGATCGGCTCACCGACCGAACCCAGCAGGCGAAGGCTCGCCCGGGAAGTGCGCCCGACCGGCTCGTTACCTTCGCGCATGAGGGCGCGAATGGCTGTCGGCGCCGTATAGCAGGTGTTGACTCCGTGCTTGTCGCAAATCTGCCAGAAACGGCTCGCGTCAGGATAGTTCGGTACGCCCTCGAACATCATGGTCGTAGCGGCATTCGCCAGCGGGCCGTAAACGATATACGAGTGTCCTGTAACCCAGCCAACATCGGCCGTGCACCAATAGATATCGCCAGGCTGGTAGTTGAAGACGTATTTGAACGTCAGCGCAGCATAAACGAGGTATCCGCCGGTCGTATGCAGCACGCCTTTTGGCGCGCCGGTCGAGCCAGATGTGTACAGAATGAACAGCGGGTCCTCGGCGTTCATCGGCTCGCACGGACACTCGTCGTCGACATCGGCCTCGGCTTCGTGCAACCACACATCGCGCCCGTCCTGCCATCCGATATCCCCGCCCGTATTTCGAACGACCAAAACATTCTTGAGCGACGTGACACCATTGACCTTCGCCGCTGCGTCGACGTTAGCTTTGAGTGGTATCCGGCGGCCGCCGCGAACACCCTCATCGGCTGTTATGACGATGTTCGAATCGCAGTCGATAATGCGGCCGGCAAGCGCGTCCGGAGAAAACCCGCCGAACACAACGGAATGCACGGCCCCGATGCGCGCGCAGGCGAGCATGGCGACCGCAGCCTCCGGGATCATCGGCATGTAGATCGTTATTCGATCGCCTTTTTTTGCGCCGATCGCTTTCAGGACGTTCGCGAAGCGACATACCCGGCGGTGAAGGTCCGCGTAGCTGATCGTTAAATCGCGACCGGGATCGTCGCCCTCCCAGATAATCGCAGCTTGCTCCGCCTTGTCCTTCAGGTGTCGATCAACGCAGTTATGACAGACGTTGAGCTCGCCGTCCTCATACCAACGAATATGCAAATTATCCTTCGCAAAGGAGACATCCTTCACTTTCGTAAACGGCTTCGTCCAATCGATGATTTTCGCCTGCTCGGCCCAGAAGTTTTCGTTGTCATCGACGGAGCGCTTGTACAGCGCGAAGTATTCTTCCTCGCTGATCAGGCCGTTCTTCTTGAAATAGTCGTTGACGGCGTAAATCTCGCTCATCACGGTCTCCCCACGGTAGCTACTAATCGTCCCGGGCGTCTGCCCGCCGTAACATTCTGGATCGCGGTCAGGATGTCCGCATTAGACCTTGGTCTACTCGACCGCCCTGATTCGACTTTTGGCTAATGGCAACGGTGTGCCCACTGGTCGAGTATCCGACATTGTTCACACAAAAAACTTCCCGGGGGAAAGATGATGATGAGAGTAACTCCCATACTGAAGTTGGCGACAAGCACAATTTCGCTGGCTCTGTTAAGCACATCGGGCACCGCTTTTGCGCAAGACGCGCCAGCGCCGCCCACCACAACATACAAGTTCGGCGGCTACGCCAAGTTTGATGCCATGTTCTCTGACTACAGTGATGCCACGCCGGACGGCAATAGCTTAATGCGGCAGTTCTACTACGCGCCGCAAGTCCCGATCGGTGACGGCACTGGCAGCAGCGATATGACGGTTGACTTCCAGGCCAGGGAAACGCGACTTAACTTCACGGCCGATACAACGACCGCTGGCGGTAACAAGATCACTGCGTTCATCGAGATGGATTTCTTCACCCACACTGACGGCAACGAGGTTGTGTCCAATTCGTACAGCCCGCGCGTGCGCCACGCATTCATCAAGTTCGACAAGTGGACCTTTGGCCAGACGTGGTCAACCTTCCAGGACGTGGCTGCTCTGCCTGAGGCGCTCGACTTCGTCGGCCCGGCCGAGTCCACAACGTTTATCCGTCAGGCGATGATCCGCTACACGACGGGCAACCTGGAACTGGCTCTTGAAAACCCACAAACATTTGTTACCGGGGGCGCCAGGGACTTTTCCACGGTGCCGGACCTGATCGCGCGTTACACGTTCAAGCTGAGCGGTGGCAGCTACGTCAAAGTGGCTGGCTTGTTACGCAGCCTGAAGGTTGCACCAGTGGCCGGATCGCAGGCGGACGAGATGGGCTATGGTATCAGCGCCTCGGCCAAATTCGTGTTCGGCGGTGGCGACGACCTGCGCGCCATGGTCACCGTCGGTGATGGCGTCGGCCGCTACATCGGTCTCGGCTTCGTCCCAGACGGCTACATTGACGCCTCGACCGGTAATATCGAGACGGCTGAACCCATCGCTTTTTTCGTATCGTACCGGCACCTGTGGAGCGACAAGTGGCGTTCGAACATCATGTACGGCACGACCTCCATTGACTACACCGATAACGTGCAAGCAGCAGCCCTGAACGATACTGGTACGAGTGTTCACGTGAACCTGATTCGCACAGTGATGCCGAAGCTGGAAGTCGGCGCCGAGGTCATCGTGGGGGAGCGCGAGATCGTGAGCGGCACGGACGGCGACTTCACGCGCTTCATGCTCTCCGCGAAGTACGCCTTCTAATCCGCAAGCCCATATCCCCTGTGTTTGCACTGGCGACGCCCGAAAGGGTGTCGCCAGTTTCTTGTTGGGTCATGGCGTGACAGAATCGATACATGAACGAACTGCCTGATGTCGCCAGATTCGTATCCGGCCTGCCCGGATTTGACCTGCTCGATGAAGCGCAGATCAAGACCGCGGCGAGGTCAATACAGATCGGCTACTACCGGGCTGGTAGTGTGGTACTGCAAACGGGCCGCGACAATAAACAACTTCACATCGTCCGCAGCGGCGCGTTGGAACTCAGAAATGTCGAAGGCGATCTCGTAACGCGCGTCGCGGAGGGTGACTGTTTCGGTTTCCCATCGCTGATGAACGAGTCTCCCGTTCGGAACCAATCCGTCGCCATCGAAGACTCGCTCATCTATCACATGGATGGAACGGTTTTCTCCGCGCTGCGCCGCAGCAGCGAGAGATTCGACACGCACTTTATTCGTCTGTTGTCAGACCGGCTGCTATCCCGTCCTTTGCCGACGAAGCTGCACGGCGCGGGTAATCGTCAGGTATCGCAGCTGATTTCACGGTCCCCCGTTACCATCGATGCGAGTGCAAGCGTGCGTGACGCCGCGACCAAAATGGGCGACCAGCGTGTTTCTGCAATCCTCGTGACCGATAAGGGCGAATTCTGCGGCATCGTCACAGACCGAGACATTCGCACGCGAGTCGTTGCGGTTGGCAAGTCCGGGGAAATACCGGTCCGAGACATAATGTCGACGAACCCGGTATCGATCAATTTTGACGCCCTTGCCTACGAGGCGGCCCTCGTGATGATGCAGAAGCAGATTCACCATCTTCCGGTGCTTGACCACGGTAATCTGGTTGGCATGATTTCGCGTAGCGATTTCATGCGTATCGAAACGGAACATCCGCTGTACCTCGTCAACGACATCAGCAAACAGTCTTCAGTGCAGGGGCTTGTTGCCGTCTGCAAGCGCCTGCCGGGCCTGATCACCAGCCAGGTCGGGGCCGATGCGAATGGCGAGCAACTTGGCAAATTCGTTACGACGATCACGGATGCGATCACGCGGCAACTCTGCCGTATCGGGGAAGCGGAGCTTGGCTCGCCACCGTGCGACTACGCGTGGGTTGCTCTGGGATCGCAGGGCAGACACGAGCAGTCCGCAAAGAGCGACCAGGACAACGCGCTGGTGCTCAATGACGCCGCAATCGCGGCGAATGATGAATATTTCAAGGCACTGGCAAGAATTGTCAACGACGGCCTCGACGCTTGCGGCTACGTTTACTGTCCCGGTGATGTAATGGCGTCGAATCCAAAATGGCGACAGCCGCTCAAAGTTTGGAAAGACTATTTCCACCAGTGGATCACGGTGCCGAGCGAGAAGGCCCTGATGCATGCAAACATTTTCTTCGACCTGCGCTGTGTGTACGGAAATGCCGTTCTGGTTGACGAGTTGAAGACGAGCATCCGCGAAGACGCAAAGAGAAATGAGCTTTTCCTGGCACTCATGGCCAAAAATGCAATGTTTTTCCAGCCACCGCTGGGCTTCTTCCGCCAGTTCGTGCTGGAGAAATCCGGGGAACACAAGAACACCCTCGACCTCAAGCTGCACGGCATCATGCCCATAGTCGAAATCGCACGAATCAGGGCGCTCGCTGCCGGCGAAGTGCGCATCACGACCAGAAACCGGCTCAGGGCCGCGGCCAAGGCCGGGGAGTTGACCGAAGCGGACGCCTCAAACCTGATCGATGCGCTGGAGCTCATCGAAAAGCTGAGAATGGAGCATCAGAACCGACAGCTGAATGCCGGGAAGAAGCCCGACAACCACCTTTCGCCCGCAGAGATTTCACCGCTCGTGCGACAGAACCTTAAGTCCGCATTTTCACAGGTGAGCGTAAGCCAAGCGGCCTTGTTGAACCGCTTTCACCTGGCATGAGGCGGCTCTGGCTGGCACTGCGACGTCTGCGCGCCTGGCGACGGTCGAGCGACCCCGTCTACAAAGCTTTCGTCGAGCGTCCGTTACCACAGCGCGGCACCCGTTTTGAAGACGCGGAGCTGGTTTGCCTGGATATCGAAACCACCGGACTCGATCCGGAAAGCGCCGATATGCTGAGCATCGGCTGGGTGCTCATTCGTGGTGGCAAAGTAGATCTCGCCACAGCCGAGTCTCTGATCGTGAGGCCACTGGGTGACGTCGGCCACACCGCCTCGGTTCACGGGCTGACCGACACGATCGTGGGGCAGGGCGTGGCGCCGACCGAAGCAATGTACCGAGTCATCGCCGCACTGACTGGCAGGGTTCTGGTCGTCCACTATGCGGGTCTGGACAAGAACCTGCTGGACCGGCTCTGCAGGGCCCAATTCGGCGATAAATTGCTGGTACCTGTGATCGACACGCTCGCCCTGGAGCACCGCCGCACGTCCCGTCACCACCATCTCGACGACACTCGCTCACTGCGGCTGCCCGACCTCAGGGCGCACTACAACCTGCCCCGTTACGGCGGCCACGATTGCCTCATGGACGCTGTGGCAACGGCCGAGCTTCTCCTCGCCATGGTCGCGAGCCGTGCGCCTGACTGTCAGACCCTCGGGGATCTTTACTAGTTGTGATCACCGAGGCTTTCGCCTTTTGTCGAATGGCGGCGCAAGCGCTGCTCTTCTAGACTCAGATGGGAAAACTAACGGCGAGTCAGTCATGAGTAATTACACAGACATCCACAGGCGTTCGATCGAAAACCCAGCCGAGTTCTGGGCGGAAGCTGCCGAGGGTCTCGTCTGGGAGCGTCGCTGGGATCGCGTTCTCGATGATTCGAACGCGCCGCTCTACCGCTGGTTCCCGGGTGGACGCCTCAATACCTGTTACAACGCGGTTGACCGCCACGTCCAGAACGGTCGCGGCGAGCAGGCCGCGATCATCTATGACAGCCCGGTCACGGGGACCCAGCGCCATATAAGTTACCGGGAGCTGCAAAGCGAAGTCGCCGTCTTCGCCGGCGCCTTGGCAAACAACGGTGTTGGCAGAGGTGATCGGGTCATCATTTACATGCCGATGATCCCCGAAGCAATCGTCGCCGTACTCGCCTGCGCCAGAATCGGTGCCGTGCACTCAGTTGTGTTTGGTGGCTTTGCGCCCAACGAACTTGCGACCCGTATCGATGACGCCATGCCCAAGGTTATCGTTTCCGCATCCTGCGGTATCGAACCGACACGGCTGATCGAATACAAGCCCCTGCTCGACAAGGCACGCAGGCTCTCGAAGCACAAACCGGACTGCTGCATCGTTCTGCAGCGGCCACAATTACAAGCCGACCTCAACCAGCCTGGCGATGTCGACTGGCAGGATGCGGTGGCGAGCGCGGTCCCACACGACTGCGTATCGGTCGAGGCGACAGATCCGCTCTACCTGCTGTACACCTCCGGCACCACCGGCCAACCGAAAGGCATCGTCCGCGATAACGGCGGACATGCCGTAGCGTTGCACTGGACAATGAAAAACATCTACGGCGTCGAGCCCGGGGAGGTCTATTGGGCAGCTTCCGACATCGGTTGGGTTGTCGGCCACTCCTACATCATTTATGGCCCACTATTGAGCGGCAATACGTCGATTCTTTACGAGGGTAAGCCGGTTGGGACGCCGGACGCCGGCGCGTTCTGGCGAGTGGTTGCCGAGCACCGCGTGGCAACGATGTTCACTGCGCCCACGGCGTTTCGGGCAATCCGCCAGCAGGACCCGGAAGGCGAGCAAATTAAAAAGTACGACCTGTCATCGATGCGCGCGCTGTTCCTCGCCGGGGAGCGCTGCGATCCGGACACGCTACACTGGGCAGAGGAAAAGCTCGGCGTCCCCGTGATTGATCACTGGTGGCAGACGGAAACCGGCTGGTCGATTGCCGCGAATTGTCTCGGCATTGAGCTCGCGCCAGTGAAGGCCGGCTCGGTCGGTCGTCCGGCACCGGGCTGGGAGGTGCGGGCCCTGGACGAAAACGGCCGCGACGTCGCTGCCGGCGATGTCGGCGCGATTGCGTGCAAACTACCGTTGCCACCGGGCACCTTGCCCGGCCTGTGGAACGCCGAAGAACGCTTTCGCAAGTCCTACCTCGAGACGTTTCCGGGTTACTACGAGACCGGCGATGCCGGGTATATCGACGAGGACGGTTACATTTTTGTGATGTCGAGAACCGACGACGTCATTAATGTCGCTGGTCATCGCCTGTCAACAGGTGCAATCGAGGAGGTCCTCGCCGCCCACGAGGACGTTGCAGAGTGTGCCGTTTTCGGTGTCGCCGATGCGCTAAAGGGCCAGTTGCCGATTGGCCTCCTGGTACTCAAGGCCGGTGTCAAACGTAACGAAGAAGACATTGTTGCCGACGTCGTGAAAATGGTCCGAGACCGTGTCGGTCCCGTTGCCGTATTTAAGAAAGCGGCCGTTGTCGCACGCCTGCCCAAGACGCGATCCGGAAAAATCCTGCGCAGCACGATGCGCAAGATCGCCGATGGAGAGCCCTATACGGCGCCGGCGACGATCGAAGATCCGGACGTCCTCGACAACATCGAGATCGCCTTGCAGTCCTTGGGTTACGCGACCACCTCGGGTACTGCTTGAGATCGTTGGACCTTTAATCCAGATGCAGGGCCTTCATCTTTCGCGCCAGCGTATTTCTTCCCCAACCGAGTAGTTTCGCTGCTTCCTGACGATGGCCGTTAGTTCGCGACATTGCGATTTCGATCAAGGTTTTTTCGAACTCCGGCAGAGCCTGTTCCAACAACGGTCCATCGCTGTTGTGCATCTCTCGCTCCGCCCAGGCCGCCAACATTCGCGTCCACTCTTTTGCGGCGCGTTGCGGCGTCTCGCTACCACCGAGGTCCCCCGGAATGTCTTGTGCGGTGATGACGCCGCCGGGTGCAGTGACCGTTAGCCTGCGCGTCGCGTTGACTAATTGGCGCACGTTGCCGGGCCAGGCAAAGGCTTGCAGCGCCCGCAGTGCGTCAGCGTCGATCGCTTTTTTCGGTGTGCCGACTTCGTCTGCCGCTTCTGCAAGATAGTGGTTGAGCAACAGCGGGATGTCTTCGCGACGCTGGCGCAATGGTGGCGTATTAATTCGAATGACATTCAGCCGGTGAAACAGGTCTTCTCGGAAACGCGATTCTTTCACGGCTCTCGCGAGATCCTGGTTGGTCGCCGCGATGACTCGCACATCCACCTTGATCGGGGTCTGCCCGCCAACGCGGTAAAATTCACTTTCGGCGAGCACCCTGAGCAAGCGCGTTTGCAGCGCCGGTGACATGTCGCCAATTTCGTCGAGAAACAACGTTCCGCCGTTTGCCTGCTCGAAGCGACCGATACGGCGTGAGTCAGCGCCGGTAAACGATCCTTTCTCATGGCCGAAAAGCTCGGATTCCAGAAGCTCCGCCGCTATAGCCGAGGTGTTGAGCGCAACGAAGGGCTTTTTTGCGCGCGGGCTATGGTCGTGCAATGCGCGAGCAACAAGCTCCTTGCCGGTGCCGGATTCGCCGGTAATGAGAACCGTCATGCTGGAACCGGCGAGACGACCGATAGAGCGAAACACTTCCTGCATCGCAGGAGCCTGTCCGATCATTGATGCGATGGCGCCTTGTGCCGGAGAGGGTTGGTTTGGCTCGGCGCCGGACAATCGCGCCGCCTTGTGGACCAACTCCACCGCCTCGTCGATGTCAAAGGGCTTCGGTAAATATTCGAAGGCCCCACCCTTGTAGGCCGCGACCGCGCTTTCGAGATCGGAATGCGCGGTGATGACAATAATCGGGAGCTCAGGTCGCGTTGTTCGCAGCCGCTCCAGTAGCGCTAGCCCGCTCATGCCCGGCATGCGAACGTCTGTAATTAGAACGTCCGGTGCACCTTCATCTATGGCGGCCAACAGATGTTCTGCGCGCTCGAAGCTGCGCGTTTCCATGTCCGCTTGTTTGAGCGCTTTTTCGAGCACCCAGCGAACCGACTGGTCGTCATCGACGATCCAGACCATAAGCGTACGACTAGTCATCGCTGCGTCTCACTGTCTGGTCGAGTGGGATGCGGACAAAAAACACCGTGCGTCCCGGTCGGCTTTCGAATTCGATCAGTCCGCCGTGACGACTGAGGAGTTCCTGAGCTGCAGGGAGGCCGAGGCCGGTACCTTCAGGGCGGCTGGTAACGAGCGGATAGAACACGGAGTCCTGCATATCTTTCGGTATGCCGGGGCCATCATCTTCAATTTCGATGGATGCGATAACACGGTGACGGGTATCGCCTAACGTAAAATTGGTTGCGGCGCGACTGCGCAGCGTCAACGTTCCCTGCCCATCCAGTGCCGCAACCGCATTGCGCACCAGATTAAGGAAGGCCTGCACCATTTGGTCTCGATCGAGATCGATGCTGGGCAGACCGGGATCGTAATCGCGTCGAATTGAAATGCTGCGTTGCTCTTCAGCGCTGATAAGTCGAACGACGTACTCGAGCATTTCGTGAACATTGACTGGCTGTTTGTTGGGTGGCCCGCCGGGACCTAACAAGGTGTCGACCAGCGCGGCCAGCCTGTCGGTCTCGCTAATGACGACGTCTGTGTACTCGCGTAACTCGGCGCTGGGCAGCTGTCGCTCAAGTAACTGCGCGGCGCCGCGGATACCGCCCAGCGGGTTTTTTATTTCATGCGCCAGCTGTCGAATCATCTGGCGACCGGCGCCGTGCTGAATCAGAAGTGCGTTTTCGCGGCTGATCTGCGAGCGGCGCGTGACATCGGTCATCTCGATAAGCAGACAGGCTTTGTCGATAGCACTGGGCGAAACGCGACAATCGACGATCCGCTCGGCGCTATGCGCCTCGCTCGGCGCGAGGCGCATTTCATTAGCGTAGTGATTACCCGTTGCCACGACTCGCGCCAGGATGTCGCGCATTTCAGGCTCGTCGTCAACGAGTTGTAACAGGGGCTGCCCGTAGGCTCTGCGTTGGCTGATGCCGAGGATGTTTTCGGCGGCCGGATTAAGGCCAACGATCAGGAGATGCTCGTCAAGCAGGATGACTCCCGAGCTCAATGCGTCGAGAATTTGTCGGGAATTGCCTGGAATGGTTCCGCCGTCATCGGAACCGCGATGCCTGCCGGCAGCGTCTAGCGTATCGAGTTTTGTTGTACGTAGAACCGGCTTGGCCGGCTGCGAATCAACATCTTGCCGGTTTGGTCGATCACTTCCGCCTGCAGGTTGTGAGACCCGCGATACACTTCCTGAATTTGAACGTTCGTTCCGGTCGCCATATGTGGCGCCCCGTCGAAATAGACTCGAACCTGATGGCCGGGCCGCAGGGCCGGCGTCAGCGCGATGTTCACGCTTAAGTTTCCTCCTATGTTCCACAGCGTTTCATCTGCTGCGGGGCTCGCAATATCAATGTCGGTGTAGCCGGCAGACGCGGCGTCTGTTTCTCCGTCTTCGGTGCTTTGTTCCTGAACTGTGCGAGGCCTCGTCGCGGGGCGCTGCCGTTTGACGCTGGATTGGCTGAGATCGATGACTTTCGCTCCAGGCTCCGGCCGGTCGGAATAATGTACGATGCCGTCGGCGTCGGTCCAGGTGTAGGCCTCCGCCATTGCGCCAGCGGCGGCGAGCAGGCCCAGCAGCACAAAGATCGGTCGTGTTTCCATGCGGTTAGCATAGCAGCGTAATCATGAGTTTGGGTAGAATCCGGGCGACAAAATGTCGCCCGGTTCACACTTTTATCCCTTACAGGCTGTAATACATGTCAAATTCGACCGGATGGGTCGCCATTCGGAGTCGAATGACGTCCGCCATCTTCAGGTCGATGTAGGCATCGATCAGGTCGTCGGTGAAAACACCGCCCGCCTTCAGGAAGTCGCGATCCGCGCTTAATGCGTCCAGCGACTCCGAGAGGGAGAAGGACACCAGCTTCAGCTGCTTCTCTTCTTCCGGCGGTAAGTCATAAAGATCTTTGTCCATGGCATCGCCCGGATGAATCTTGTTCTGGATGCCATCGAGACCCGCCATCATCAATGCTGCGAAGGCAAGATACGGGTTGGCTGCGGAGTCGGGGAATCGAACCTCGATGCGACGCCCTTTCGGGTTGGCAATGTACGGGATTCGAATAGAGGCTGATCGATTGCGTGCCGAGTAAGCAAGTATCGTCGGCGCTTCAAATCCTGGCACAAGTCGCTTGTAACTGTTGGTGGCCGGGTTTGCGAAGGCGTTAATGGCTTTCGCGTGCTGAATGACGCCGCCGATATAGTAGAGGGCGATTTCTGAAAGCCCGCCGTAACCGTCGCCGGCAAAAAGGTTCTTGCCGTTTTTGAACAGCGACTGATGCACGTGCATGCCGTTGCCGTTGTCACCGACAAGTGGTTTCGGCATGAACGTTGCCGTCTTGCCGTAATCATGCGCGACGTTGTGCACCGCGTATTTCATAATTTGCACTTCGTCTGCCTTCTTCACCAGGGTGTTGAAGCGGGTGCCGATTTCGCATTGGCCTGCCGTTCCAACTTCGTGGTGATGAACCTCGGTCGCCACACCCAGCTCTTCAATCGCGAGACACATGGCCGAACGCAGGTCATGTAAGGAGTCGACGGGTGGAACAGGAAAATAGCCGCCCTTAACGCCGGGTCGGTGACCTGAATTGCCTTCCTCGTAATGAGTCTCGGAGCTCCACGCGCCCTCTTCCGAACCGATGGTGTAGGACACGCTCTGCATGGTGTTTTTCCACTGCACGCTGTCGAAGACGAAGAATTCGTTTTCGGGTCCGAAGTAAGCAGCGTCAGCGATGCCGGTCGACACGAGGTAGGCCTCCGCGCGCACTCCCAGTGAGCGGGGACAGCGGTCGTAGCCCTGCATGGTGGCTGGCTCGACAACGGTACAGCGAACATTCAAAGTTGTTTCGTCGGTGAAAATGTCGAGCACCGCTGTGGCCGGGTCCGGCATCAAAATCATGTCCGACTCGTTGATGCCCTTCCAGCCCGCGATTGACGAGCCATCAAACATCTTGCCGTCTTCAAA
>JALHUQ010000188.1 GCA_022866645.1 Woeseiaceae bacterium
GGCCACCGGCAAAGGCACCACGCACATCCAGACGACGAATGTTTGCGAGGACTGCCACAACCCCAATATCTGGGTGCCTGTCTATACGGTCGACCACACGCAGGTGCTTGGCACTTGCAGCACATGCCATGATGGCATCGTCGCGACCGGCAAGACCCTGACACACATCACCAGCGGTGACAACTGTCAGGACTGTCACTCGACAACGGGCTGGTTGCCAGCAAACTTCGACCACGTGAATATTACGGGTAACTGCGTCAGTTGCCACAACGGGATCGACGCGACGGGCAAGGATCAGAACCACATTCAAACTACCGATGTTTGCGAGGATTGCCACACGCCGAATACGTGGATACCAACGTATACGGTCGACCATACTCAGGTGATTGGTACTTGCAACACTTGCCACAATGGCACGATAGCCACCGGCAAACACCCGACGCACATCGCCAGTGGCGATAACTGCGATGACTGCCACACGACTGTCGCCTGGACACCCGCGAACTTTGATCACGCGAATATCACGGGGAACTGCGTCAGCTGCCACAATGGCACCGACGCCACCGGCAAAGGTCCACGACACCCGTCGACAACCAACGTCTGCGAAGACTGTCACAGTCCAACCGTGTGGACGCCCGTGGTTTCGGTTGATCACACTCAGGTATTGGGTTCCTGCGCGTCCTGCCATAACGGCACAACAGCGACAGGTAAGAATCCAGGGCACTTCAACACCACTCAGGATTGCGGTTTGTGCCACAGCCCCAGTGCCTGGTTCCCGGCCGATTTCCGTCACACGGGGCTGACCTACGAACCGCAGGACCATCGCGGCAACCTGCCGTGCACGGCCTGCCATCGGTCCAATACGGAAGTAGTTGTGTGGTCATCGCCGGGATACCAACCGAACTGCGCGGGTTGTCATGCCAACGACTATAAGGCCAGCATCTCCGAGCATAGCGGCCTGACTCTCGATCAAAACTGTGCAGGGTCCTGCCACCGTGGCGAAAGACCCCAACACAAGATTAGTGACGGCGGTTGGTAGTTGCGGGTACTGATGAGGAAATTCGCTGCACTGAGCAGGGCAGACCGTCGGCGCGGAGTCTTTTGCGCGGCCGCGATGCTGTTTTTCGTGGCGTCGCCAGCGCTGGCGGGTCCGGGATTCATCGGCAGCGCCCGGGTGTCCGTGGATGACTCGGGGGCGTTGCCGGTAGCCAGCGTCGAGATCCGCTTTAATTGCAAGGCACAGTACTTGCGACACGACCCGAACACCGGGGGTGACCGCTTGCGGATCTTCCTCGAGCCGACGAGCATTTGTAACGGCGTAGCGCCCACGGCCGCCGAATCCCGCAGCCGTCTGCGCCCCTTTAATGCCGATGCCGCCCATTTGCTTGAACTGGAATACGACGGCGATGAGTCGGCGGGTCCGGTCCTGATCCTGAGCTTCAGTAAAGCCGTCAGTTTCGATGTAGAAATGTCTGGGATATCGTTTGATGTCGTCGTGCATATTCGCGACGACGCGTCGGCCACGACTTCGGCCGCCGAAGATGCCACTGCGCCGGCGCCCAGTCACAGACAGGTTGTGCAACCGAAACACGACACCGGCGAATACGTCATCAATCTGGCGTCATTCAGGCGCATTCCCACGATTGCCGATGCGCCCGATCTCATACTGCAGCCCGAACATCGCCTGTACTACTCTGAAGCCGTCGTCGATGGCACGACCTGGTATCGATTGCGAATGGGCAATTTCGATTCACCAGGCAGCGCGAGTCTCGTTCTCGCCGATCTCATTATGAATTTCCCCGGCGCCTGGATCGACCAGCTCGAAGAGAATAGCGTCGATACTGATTTGACCACGGTGGCTCAGGAGCTTTCAATTCCGGACGAACTATTGGCGGACGACGGCTCGGCGAATCCGAAAATCGACGCACTGATGGAAGATGCGCGCCGCTCGATAATCGCGGGTGACGTGTCCAGAGCCATTCAAATCTACACCAAGGTCTTACAGCTGCCGCCAAATGCCAGACAAATGGAAGCACAGGAATATCTCGCGCTTGCTCGAGAGAAAAATGGGCAAACGGCCCATGCAAAGGCGGAATACCAGCGCTATCTGTCTCTATACCCTGACGGTGAAGGTACTGCCCGGGTCAATCAGCGACTGGCTGCCTTGCTTGCGAACAATGGGCCGGCCAGCCTGCCAGCGGACGCGACCGACGCCCAGCTACGCGCCCAAGCCAGGCGAAATAGCGACTGGAGAATCCAGACCTACTTTTCACAATATTACCGACGGGATGTGAACCAGCCGACTGATCAGGACGACATTATTAGTCAGTCGGCGCTGTACTCCGATGTGAATTTCGATGTGCGACATCGGGGCGAACGCTTCGATTTCAGTAGCCGGATATCGGCTGGCTATCGAAACGACTTCCTCGACAACACCAGCAGTATCAGCTCTGGCAACTCAACGCGAATCTCTTATGCCTATGCCGATCTGGCTGACGCGAAAACCGGATTGCGAGGTCGTATCGGACGCCAGTCGCGAAACTCAGGTGGAGTTCTGGGTCGATTTGACGGCATCAATCTCGGTTATCAGCTCAATGAAAAAATACTAATCGACACCGTTGTCGGCAAACCAGCCTACTCGACAACCAATGGTATCGATAGCTCACGTTCGTTTTATGGCGTCAGCGTCGATTACGGCCCCATACTGACAAATCTTGACGTGGGCTTGTTCTACATCCAGCAACAGATCGAAAATGTCCGGGACCGACAAGCTGTTGGCGGCGAGTTTCGCTATTTCGGTACAAACCAGAATCTCTGGGGAATGATTGACTACGACCTGCTCTTCGGAGAACTCGCCAACGCTTACCTGCAAGGTAGTTGGCGATTCGAGTCTCGCCTCTCCATACACGGCTCGGCAAGCAGACGCGGCAGTCCTTTCTTGAGTACCGGCAACGCGATTATCGGACAGCCGGTGAGCACGTTTGCCGAACTCGCCGAAATTTTCAGTGCCGACGAACTCATCGAGCTTGGCAGGGACCGAACGGCTGCGTCCGCGAACTATTCTGTCGGTCTTTCCTACCCCATAACGCCGAGATTTCAGATCTCTACAGACCTTGGTCAGTCCAGCATCGAAGAAACAAAGGCTTCAGGCGGTGTACTGGCGTCGCCAGCGTCAACCTACAACTATTATTCGGGCAGTTTGCTTGCAAGTAGTCTGCTGAAAGAAGGCGATGTATTGATTTTCACCGCGCGGGTTTCGGATTCGGAAACCTCGAATGTCCTTTCTCTTACGCTTGACGGTCGTTACCCGCTCGGTCAGGCTTGGCGGGTAAACCCGCGACTCCGGGTCGATCGACGTCAAGTAGCGGCGAGCCCAAGCGTCCAGTGGCTGTACACACCGGGCATTCGGATTCAGTATCGGCGCAGCCAGAAATTCCGCCTCGAATTTGAGGCTGGTAAGCTCTTCTCACAGCAAGATTCGAATTTTACTAACCAGGACCGTGAATCCTATTTCTTTAATCTAGGTTACCAGGTCTTTTTCTGATGATCAGAGCCATCGCGATTACCATCGTATTTCTGCTGTCGGCATGCGCCGGTCATGGCGGGTACACCGCGAACAAACTTGATTCAATCACGGGTGTAACGATAACTTACAGTCAGGCGCCGATGGTTTTTTATCGTGACGAATCCGGAAAGGCAGCTCACGCGCGTAATTTTGTCCATTTGGCACCACTCGAGATAAACCGCACCGGCGAATTTCGCTATTTTCTCTGGTTGGGCGTCTGGAGCACTTTGCAGGACGCCAGCGCAGGAGAGCCGCGTGACGGGTTCGAGTCGATTGTAATTTTCGCGGATGGAGAACCGCTGTCCCTTGAACTTTCCGGCTGGACCGCCGCCACGATTGGCGCCAGTGTACCGGTGTATTTGAAGCCTGTTTCTTCAGCCGCGGATGCCTACTACGAAGTCACAATAGACCAGATACGAATGATAGCTGCCGCGAACGACGTACGGATTCTCACCACAGGGCCCAAGCCACAGTCGTTCGAACTCTGGGATCAGCAGCGTGCGGCCAAAACCAGCTTCAAAGAATTTCTGGATAAGTCCGTTTACTAGAATCTCTCGGGGTTTGCTACTTGCTACATGTCCCTGAGTTCTCGCCGCAATATCTTGCCTACGGTCGACTTCGGCAATTCGTCGATAAATACGATTTGCCGCGGAACCTTGTAACCCGTGAGGCGCTCCTTGCAATGTGCACGAACAGCCTCTTTCGTTAGAGATTCGTCCGATTTGACGACAAAAACCTTGGCCGCTTCGCCGGTTTTTTCATCAGGCACACCGATACACGCACATTCGAGTACGCCCTTCATCGCGGCAATCTCAGCTTCAATCTCATTGGGGAACACATTGAACCCCGAAACAATAATCATGTCCTTCTTGCGATCAACGATACGGAAAAATCCGGTCTCGTCCATGACTGCAATGTCGCCGGTACGAAAATAGCCGTCGTCGGTCATGACGGCGGCGGTTTCATCCTCGCGCCGCCAGTAACCCTTCATCACTTGCGGCCCTTTTGCACACAACTCTCCGCGTTCTCCCTGAGCAACTTCATTGCCGTCATCGTCACGCAAAGAAATATCTGTCGAGGGCGCCGGTACGCCAATTGCGCTCATGAAGTCTTTCATACCGAAGGGATTAATCGTCAGTATCGGCGACGTCTCCGACAGACCATAGCCTTCCTTGATATGTTTGCCAGTCACTGTCTTCCACTTGTCGGAGACCGCTTTTTGCACCGCAGCACCACCACCAACGCTAAAGCCCAACGATGAAAAATCGAGATCCGCGAAACCGGGTGTATGCAGGAGGCCGTTGTAGAGCGTGTTCACGCCCGTAAACACCGTGACTTTCCATTTCGACCACTCTTTGACGAACGCGGGCATATCCCGAGGGTTGGTAATCATCACGTTGGTCCCGCCGAACTTGAAGTAGGACAGCGTGTTAACCATCAACGCGAAAATGTGGTACATCGGAATCGCGGTGATGACTACGTCCTCACCCATCCTGATGTAATCACCCGCGCAGCACTCGAATTGCAGTATGTTCGAGACGAGGTTTCGGTGCGTCAGCATCGCGCCTTTGGATAATCCGGTCGTACCACCCGTGTACTGCAAATAGATCAGGTCGTCACCGGTCAGGTTGACGTCCGACAATTCCATGTCGGCTCCGGCGGACAGAGCATCCAGAAAAGTGACTGAATTTTTCAAGCGCGGGTCAACCGGCGGTGACGGCAAGCCAAGGCCGATCAGATCATCCAGCTTGGCGACGATGACATTCTTTATACCGGTTTCACCAATCACATCGGCGAGCGTTCCTGTGGAACCGGAATTGACAACAATGGTATCCGCATCCGCGTCATTGAGCTGATGTTCAAGTTCGCGTGCCGTGTACATCGGATTGACGTTGACCTGCACCCCGCCCGCCCGAAGAATGCCGAGCATGGCGACAGGAAACGCCATCATGTTTGGCGCCATCAGGGCCACCCGATCGCCCTTTACGATGCCCAGCTCGTTCTGCAAGTACGCCGCGAAATCCCGAGACAGCGCCATCACTTCCGAATATGTCCTGGTTGCGCCGAAGTTGCTAAATGCGACCTTGTCGCTGAAGCGCTCGCCAGCCTCCATCAACATCTCGACAACATTGCTGTAGGCGCCGGTGTCTATCTCATGCGGCACCCAGGGGTCGTATTGATCAAACCACGGTTTACTCATCTCTTGTCCTCGCTTCTTTCACCGAATCAAATCGCTTGCCCAACCAAACACCAATGCCGCCCCAGGCCGCGGCGATAGCGGAGCCGACGATTGCGACCGCAACCAGACCAAGGCCGATACCGTCGGTCAGGAATGCGAACAGCGTGCCGCTAACTGCGTCGCCACCCCGATACACGACAATATCGATAACGGGTTTGGCCTTGAATCGCTCTTCCCGAGTCACGCGTGTATACAGCATTTCTCGTGCGGGTCTTGTGAGCCCATTGTTGCCACCGCGGCGAAAAACCTGCAACGCCAACAGGACGGTCAGTATCGGCGCGAACGCGAGTATCAAGAGACCAGCACCAACCAAAACCGGCATCATCGCAAGGGCCGTCGGCATCCCAACTTTGCCGACGATACGACCTGTCAGGAACAGTGCCATGCCGAAGGTTACGACATTGACCAGCAAATCGATACTGCCGAGTATCTGCGCCCGTTCAGGTCTCGAAAACTCTTCCAGTAGGTTCTTTTGCTCGAAATAGATGAATGACCCAACAAAAACATACAACAGGATAAAGACACCGATGCCCAGCAGGAATGGATTCGTAAGAAAGGCATGAAATCCCCGCCACCAGGTACCTCCAACGATTGCCTTCGACGTGTCGGCCTGCAA
>JALHUQ010000001.1 GCA_022866645.1 Woeseiaceae bacterium
CTGAGTGAGGAATTCTCGCTGGTGGACTGCACGATCGCGCCATTGCTGTGGCGTTTGCCGGTGTACGGGATTGATCTCGGCAAGGGTGCCGAGCCGAAAGAGGCGTATATGGATCGCGTCTTTGCGCGGCGATCTTTTCGGCAGAGTTTGACTGAACTCGAGCAGGAAATGCGTTTGTAGCGCTAGCGGGTTCGAACACGCTCGGGTGTTAAGTTAAGTTTCATGCGATCGGTCAAATTGATGGTAAGCTAGCCGCACCGAACGAGAACCTCAGAAAAAGATTCGTGAATAAATCCAGCCGTTCAAAACGCCCTTATTTAATTCGTGCCATGCATGAATGGATGGGCGACAACTCGCACACTCCGCACATTGTCGTTGATACTTCGATCGATGGGGTCACCGTGCCGGTCGAGCATATCAAAGACGGAAAAATCATTCTGAACATCAGCGAGGCTGCTGCGCACAACCTGAAACTCACTAATGACGCCATCAGTTTTCGAGCGAGATTTAGCGGTGTGCCGTTCGACGTCTGGGTACCGATGCAGTCCGTGTTGGGTATCTACGCGCGAGAAACCGGCCAGGGAATGATCTTCTCCCAGGATGCCGAATCGGCAGAACACATAGAGCCACCAGAACTACAGGCCGACGTCGAAGAGACACGATCCCGGCCGCACCTCACGATCGTTAAGTAAATCGACAACATATCTTTTGCAGTGCCGGTGGATTTATTACTCGCCCAAAAGGGTGGCGTCGATTAGATCGCACAGGCAGTGAATGACGACCAGGTGTACCTCCTGGATGCGTGCCGTACGCGTAGCGGGTACGCGGATTTCCACATCACCCGGCTCAAAAATATCCGCCATGCGGCCGCCGTCGCGGCCCGTTAGGGCGACGACATTCATGCCGCGCTCGTGGGCAGCGACTATCGCGCGAATAACATTTTCCGAATTGCCGGATGTCGAGATTGCGAGCAAAACATCCTGTGCTTTGCCCAGGGCTCGAATCTGTTTTGAAAAGATCTCCTCGTAAGCGTAATCGTTTGAGATCGAGGTCAATGTTGAGCTGTCAGTTGTCAACGCTATGGCAGGGAGGCCGGGGCGCTCCATCTCGAAGCGATTCAGTAGCTCGGAGGAGAAGTGCTGTGCATCCGCGGCTGATCCACCGTTGCCACAACTCAGGATCTTGCCGTCGTCAAGGAGCGCGTCGCTCAAAATTCGACCGGCGGCGGCGATGCTTTCGGCCAACTGCTCAGCCGACGTTTGTTTTGTGGCGATGCTCTCCGCAAAGTGCTCGCGAACTCGCGCTACAGGATCCATGGTTACTCCGCGGTAAATTCCTGCGCAGAAGTCTATCAGCTGATCGCTACAGGGTAGAATTATTTGGTCGAAAGGCGTCCTTTATCCACTCGACGTTGAGTTCCTCGGAACCCTCAATCGCGACAATATCGAAACGCATGGTATGTGTTGCGTAACGGCGGCTTTGGGCGACGAACAGGGCGGCTGTGCTTATGATCTTGCGCTGTTTATGGAAATCGACGGTTTGGCTCGCGGACCCAAAGGCGGTCGATGCACGGTACCGAACCTCGATAAATGTCAGGCATTCGCCGTCCAGCATGATCAGGTCAATCTCGCCGCCACGACGGTGAAAGTTGCGAGCAATCGGTCGAAGGCCGTGCTTCTGCAGGTAGCCGAACGCAAACTGCTCTGCGCGTTGGCCTACAAGTCCTGTTCGTCGGTATTCCACGGAGCATCATCGGCGGCGTTTGGCTGTAAGGGCACGCCCTCAGAGCTGATGTTCTTGATCGGCCCGCCGAAGTCTTCTCTGTCCGGTAGAGCGGCAGCCTCGCCGTTCTGGAATTGTGCCCAGGCAAGGCGTCGGTGAACGCGGCCCTGTCGATCCAGGAACAACTGGCCAGTCGCACCGTCCAGCTCGCCCATCGCTTCGCCGCGATTCGCGTACAAAGCGGCGATCAGGTTATAGGCGTCATAGCCCATCGCGTGCAGCCGGCCCAGCTGGCGTTCTTCCGGCCAGTAATTGGAGTAGGTTGGCGGCAGGTAACGGATCCAGGGTTGCGGATCGACCAGCCACGGCGTGTCCGCAAACATGATGCCGTTCAGGTCGGAGTTTGAGCGGCCATCGAGCGAATTGACAGACGACGTCGAATACGTTGGCAGGTCGCCGGAATAGTGAAACTTGAGCTGTGATTTCAACAATCGAGCCGGGCCGGCCGCGGCGGCCAAAAAGATGAACTCGGCATCCTGCCGCCGGCGCGGGTCAAACTGAAGGCTGCCACCGATATTGGCGCGCATTCGCTGGTAGCGCTGCACGCTGCCGCTAAGACCCATAAGGGTTTCAATTTCGATGGAGAAGTCTTGCTTGTCCGGCGCATAGTATCTGTGGTCGAGCATGGATCCGCCCAATCCTTCAAATTCCGTCGCGAAACTCTGAAGTACACGCCGACCCCAGTCATTATTCGGCACCAGGGCGACGGCGCGGGCGTAACCGTCGCCAATCGCGCGAATTGCAACCGATGCAGCCTCATCCTCAGGTGCGAGCGCGAATTGATATAGGCCTGGAGGGGCAAGAGTCTCGTCCGGCAGATAATTCAATGTCAGCACCGGAACAGGAACGAGAATATTATTCGCCAGCTCAATGACGCTTTCTCTCATTAATGGGCCGACCACAAACTCGGCGCCGTCCGAAACGGCACTCTGGTATGCCGCGCTCGCGCCACCTTCAGCATTAACGTCGTAAATACGGACTGACTGTCGATCGTCGAGTGCACTGGCGGTCGCAAAGTAAGCGCCGAGGAAGCCGTTCTGAATCGCTTTGCCCGCCGCCGCCGAGCTACCGGTTAGCGGCAGTATCAAAGCCACCTGCCTTGGGTAGCTAAGCGCATCCTGATCAAAGCCCTGATCGCCGCCGATGACCGAGAGCGCCGGATGGCGGGGATATGCCTCTCGCCAGCGGCCAATGCCGTTACTCCAACCGATGCCTTGTTGCCCGGTCGATGCGGCCAACGACCCCAGAGTCAGCCAGCCGCGCGTTTTTTCGTCAGTCGCCAGTTGAGCGGCTTCGCGCAAAACCTGAGGGTTACTCAACAGCAGACCCTGCCAGAGGCGGTTTCGATTCTGTTCTATTTCCCGCGAGCTACTCAGCCAGGTCTCGCGCTGCATCATCAGCTCTATGGCGCGAGCAGGGTCCTGCTTTTGTATCCAGGCGTCGGCTCGCAAAGCCTCAACCCGAAGGCGGTCGCGCGTTGTTAGTGCCTGCCGACTTAAGGGTTCCAGAACAAGGAGCGCTTCATCCGGGTCGCCGCGAAACAAGGACAGCGCCGCGGTGTTGGTATTCCAGATCGCAAGCAAAGAACCCGATTCGGGCCTCGTCACACCGGACAGAGCCTGGCGAGCCCGAGCCACATCACCCGCATCCAGCCATTGTTCTACGGCCAGCAGGGTCAGGCGATCACGCTCAGTCCCGAGCGCAGCGGTGGCCAGACCAATATAGGCACCCGCCGACGCGTCGTGTTGGCCATCTCGCGCGTATCTCTCAGCACGATTTTCGCCGGATCCCGACGAGCCGCCGATTCCAGTCGTACCGCAGGCGCTCACGATCAGCAAAGTTGCCAGCAATGCTACAACGCTTGCCAGTCGGCTTGATTTAACTGCAGGATGTCGGTGTGGATTCGTCATGTCGTCTTATCGCCAGAGTCATTCTTAGAAGCGTCATTATAAGTTGGGTCATTCTGAAACAAGGGTCTTAAGCCAGTGAGCGGTACATTATTCGTTGTTGCAACGCCGATCGGTAATCTTGAAGACCTGACATCGCGAGCGCGTCAAACGCTCGCTGAGGTGAGTCTAATAGCAGCGGAGGATACCCGGCACACCGGGCGATTGCTAATGCATATCGGCTGTAAAACACGACTTATGGCCTTGCATGACCACAATGAAGAAAAGGTCCTTGGCGGCGTTTTGAAGGTCCTTCTGGAAGGCGATTCTGTTGCGCTTGTTAGCGACGCAGGCACACCGCTGGTGAGTGATCCCGGTTTCCGATTGGTCCGCGCGGCCCATGAGCACGGCATTACGGTGACGCCTGTTCCCGGTGCGAGTGCCGTGACAGCGGCCCTGTCGGTGGCCGGAATTCCAACGGACCGTTTTTGCTTTGAGGGATTTGCCCCAGCGAAGCACGCGGCACGAAAGGACTGGCTGGAGAACATCAAGAACGAGCGCCGCACACTGGTCATTTATGAGTCGGTACACCGCATTGCGGAATGCCTTAGCGATATGGTTGCTGTTTTCGGACCGCAGCGTTCGGCCTTTATCGGCCGGGAACTAACAAAAATGCATGAGCAATGCGTGCGGGAATCGTTGGGCGATTTGCTGCGCCAAGTCGACGACAAGACGATCGTCGGCAAGGGTGAGTTCGTCATAATCGTTGCCGGCTCAGCGGAGGAGCACGAGTCGCCTCTTGAAATCGATCGTCTGTTGCGGGCGCTCGGCGAACGGTTGTCCGCCAAAGATGCGGCGAAAGTGGCGGCCGAGGCCACAGGCCTCAAACGCAATGCATTGTATGACAGATTACTTGAGTTGAAAGTCTGACCAGCGCTCGCGAGGTCACAGCGAATTGTGGCTATTGCGAGCCGGTATCCGACATCCGTCGGTTTTTCGCTGGAAACACTTGCCCGACGCGGCGGGCACGAGGGGCCCAACAAGGACGGCTGGGGGGTTGCGTACTTCGAGGGTAGGGATGTGTTTCTGCTCCGCGAGTCAAGACCGGCTTCGGATAGCGGTCTGGTGAAATTCATGGAGATGAACGGGCCGCCGAGCAATCTTGTACTAAGGAGCCGTCGGTCGAATCGCGCCTGGAGGTCGTGGCCTATTTCGCCGCGCGGCTGCGACCGCTCGGCCCGTTCAACTTCGTCTATTCTGACAGCGATGCGCTGTTCGTTCATTCACACCGCAGGACCCAGAGTGATGGAAAGGTTCGGCCGCCGGGGCTGCACATGCTGGTACGTTCATGCAATGAGCAGGCCATCAATCTGACCCAGTCAGGAGTTTTGCTGGCACCGCTCGCACAGGAGCTCGTGCTCGTCGCCAGTGTGAACACCTGGCGTAAGCCCGTCTCCCGACGGCGCGGGTCGGAGTCAATGATGTCGCTCAGTTTGCTTTCTTCTCAAGTATCCGGCGATAAGCCCCGCAAAGTGCAGTAGACTCGCCACCGAGAAAGCCGGAGTCGGCCAGACAATCGCTGTAGTTCGCTATGGAGGAAAGTCCGGGCTCCTTCGGACAGGGCGCCAGGTAACGCCTGGGAGGCGCGAGCCTATGGAAAGTGCCACAGAAAACAGACCGCCAGCCTCGGTTGGTAAGGGTGAAAAGGTGCGGTAAGAGCGCACCGCGCGACTGGTAACAGCTCGCGGCACGGTAAACCCCGCCCGGAGCAAGACCAAATAGGGGAGTAGGGCAACGCACAACGCCCCCAACAGGGGTGTTTGGGTGTTTGCCCACCGTCGGTTCCGAACGGACTCCCGGGTAGGTTGCTAGAGGCAGTCGGTGACGGCTGTCCCAGATGAATGGTTGTCGATGACAGAACCCGGCTTATTGCCGGCTCCGGCTTTCTCACTTATTATTCCCTTATAAAACAATAACTTATAATTCTCATCCGACCGCTACTTCCGGGCCGGAATGGTCTTGCGCAAATTGCTCTGCAGCCGGCTCAATCGGCCAGCCTCCGCGGTTTGTGGACCCCATTGTGAGACCTCTTCGAGGAAGTACGGCTAAGTGGCTGATTATATTAGCGCGAACCTTGCCACTTTTCGCCTTTTTTGAGCCACCAATTCGCCTCTAAGTCCCTGTACAACAACAAATAATTGAGCATCGTTGTTGACCGCCATCAGGGGCATCCCTATAGTGTTGAAAAGTGGAAAAAAGTGGGAGGAACTGGGCACCCAGCCCGGATATCGCGCCAGAAGAGCGGTTCCAGGCACGTCCAAAGCATCATGTTTCGAGGGGCTACCAAAGTATCACTCGACGCCAAAGGGCGTATGGCAATACCGACTCGGTATCGGGAGCGTTTGTCTGCCCGTTCCGATGGCCAATTGATAGTGACTGTGGACAAAGATCATTGCCTCCTCGTTTATCCGCTCGCCGACTGGGAGGAGCTCGAACGCAAGTTGGTGCGCCTGCCCAGTATGAACAAAGTTGCACGTCGAATAGTGCGGATCATGGTCGGTTATGCGACCGAAGTCGACATGGATACTAACGGTCGAATTCTCGTCTCCAGGGAGCTACGAGAATTCGCAAGTCTTGATACGCAAGGAATGCTGATTGGACAAGGCAACAAATTCGAATTGTGGGATGAAGCAACCTGGAACGAAAAGCGCGACATATGGCTTAACGATGAGGACGTCGGCGACATGCCAGCCGATCTCGGATCGATTTCTTTCTAGGTTGCCAGTTACCTCATGAGCAGTAACGAGCATGTGCCGGTACTGCTGGGACCAGTTCTGGATGGGCTGGATATAAAAAAAGACGGCTGCTATGTCGACGGAACATTTGGTCGCGGTGGTCATAGCGGGGAGATTCTGAAGCGACTCAATGCAAACGGACGCCTGATCAGTATTGATCGTGACCCGGCCGCAATCGCTTCAGCACCGAAATCCCTGACTGATGATCCCCGCTTCGAACTAATTAGAGGGTGTTGTGCGCAACTTAAATCGATCATTGGTGAAAAAGAACTTAGCGGGAAAATCGACGGACTCCTATTCGATCTGGGCGTCTCGTCACCGCAATTGGATGAAGCCCATCGAGGCTTCAGTTTCCTCCGCGATGGCCCTCTCGACATGCGAATGGATCCGGAATCAGGCACGTCCGCGAGCGAATTCCTTCAACACGTGGAACAAAAAGACTTGATTCGAGTGCTGCGACAATTTGGTGAGGAGACTCACGCGCCGCGAATTGCACGCGCTATTTGTGATGCGCGCGAGAAATCGCCGATCGAAACGACAGCTCAGCTCGCAAGTATTGTCGAAGCTGCGGTACCGGGGAAAGTGCGCGCGCAAAAAAGGCATCCAGCAACAAAGACCTTTCAGGCAATCCGAATTGCGATCAACGGCGAACTCGAGCAACTCGAGGCGGCACTGGACCAGTCCGTCGATCTATTGAAGCAACACGGACGACTTTGTGTGATCAGCTTTCATTCGCTCGAAGATCGTATGGTGAAACGCTTTATGCGTCACGCCTCAAGCGAGCCGGAGCAATATCGTGGCATGCCAACGATGCCGGATGAGCTGCGTCCAAAGCTCGCGACTGTAGGCAAAGTCATCATTGCGACGCCCGAAGAAATACAATTGAATCGGCGCGCTCGCAGCGCGCGACTGCGAATCGCGGAGCGCACGTAATGCAGTCCCCGAAGAGCCAGCAGCCGTTTCTCCTCGTGTTCGTATTTGCCGTCGTTTGTGTTTTGAGTTCGATTGCACTCGTATATACGAAGCACGAGTCGAGAAAGCTGTTTGTCGAGCTGGAAGCTCTATCGCGCGTCAGCGACGAACTGAATATCGAGTGGGGCCAGTTGCAAATTGAACAGAGCACCTGGGCCACACATGCACGAATCGAACAGGTTGCCACAGATGATCTGTCACTCGCGCGACCGGCAACGTCGGACATCTACGTAATTGAACGGCCATGACGCGCGGCGCAGAGACCAAACAAAAAACTGCACAACGATTCGTTGGCAGAGTGACACTGGTAATAGTGTTTTTCGCCTTGTTTGCATCGTCGCTTGTTGCGCGCGCCGTACATCTGCAGGTCCTCGATAAAGACTTTCTGAATCAGCAGGCAGACTCACGCCACCTGCGGACCGAATCTATATCCGCTCATCGCGGCACCATCCTGGACAGAAACGGCGAGCCGCTCGCGATCAGCACGCCCGTCGACAGCATCTGGGTTAATCCCAAAGAATTCGCAAGTGCTGTCGATAAGATTCCGCAACTGGCTGAGGTGCTTGAACTAAAGCCGGATACATTGATGCGTCGCATTACAAGCAGCATGGACAAAGAGTTCCTGTACTTGAGCAGGCACCTGAACCCGAGTGCGGCACAAAAAGTCATGGCGATGAAGCTTCCCGGTATCAACGTGCAGCGCGAATACCGGCGCTACTACCCGGCTTCGGAAGTGACCGGACACCTGGTCGGATTCACAAACGTTGATGACCAGGGCCAGGAAGGTCTGGAACTCGCCATGAATTACTGGCTTGAGGGCGAGCCCGGCGCCAAGCGCGTGCTCAAGGATCGCCTCGGGCGGTCCATCGAGAATGTGGAAAGCATTCGACCGCCGCATCACGGCAAAGATTTGCGCGCCAGCATTGATCTGCGTTTGCAGTACGTCGCTTATCGAACTTTGAAATCAGCGGTCAAGTCCTACAATGCGCGTTCCGGGTCGGTAGTCGTTCTCGACATCAAAACGGGTGAGGTTCTGGCAATGGTTAATCAGCCAACCTACAACCCGAATGATCGTTCACAGTATGTTGCCGAGCGTTATCGTAACCGGGCTATCACCGATATTTTTGAACCCGGCTCCAGTATCAAGCCGCTGATCGTCACAGCTGCCCTTGAGAGCGGCCAATTTCGTCCTAGCAGTGTTGTTGATACCTCCCCAGGTTTCATAACGGTGGGTGCCAAGAAGATTTCGGACAATCACAATCTTGGCCGAATTAGCTTGACGACCATCCTTGCGCGCTCAAGCAACGTCGGCGTCACCAAGGTCGCGATGGATCTGCAGCCGGATCAACTGTGGGCAACGATGACGCAATTCGGTCTCGGGGAAATGACGGCCAGCGGGTTCCCGGGGGAGTCGGCGGGGATGCTGACTCATTACAGTAATTGGCGTCCGATTAGCCAGGCAACGATTGCCTATGGATACGGCGTATCTGTCACACCGTTGCAACTGGCACAAGCGTACGCGGTGATTGGCAGTGGCGGTATCAAGCGGCCGATTTCACTGTTTGCCATCGACGAAGCGGTTGGCGGTGAGCGTATGTTTTCGAAGACCAGCGCCGATGCGGTATTGCGCATGCTTGAGGAAGTTGTCAGACCGGGCGGTACGGGCACAAAAGCGTCTGTCGACGGTTTCCGGATTGCCGGCAAGACCGGAACGGCCTGGAAATTCGCCAAAGGTGGCTACTCGGAAGATAAATACATATCGATCTTTGCCGGTTTGGCGCCAGCAAGCAATCCGCGTCTGGTGACCGTTGTCGTGATCGACGAACCCAGTGGTGAGCTCTACTACGGTAGCGACGTCGCGGCGCCGGTGTTTGCCGATGTGATGTCTGAGTCTTTACGGCTGCTTGCCATAGCGCCCGATGCAATGCCAGCTCGTGATCCCGGCAGCGTCATGCAGGCGATGGCGGACCGGAACGCGAGAAAATGAACGTGGCCGCAAAACAAATGAATCCGAATCCGTCTCTTGCTCTGTTGCTGCAGGGTTACGCGGACGCTCCCGATATTCCGATCGCTGGTATTGCAAGCGATAGTCGGCGGCTCGGCAAGGGTTACCTCTTTCTGGCCTGCAAGGGAATCAGCAGCCACGGTCTCGACTACCTGCGCGAAGCTCGTGCAGCTGGAGTTGGCGCTGTCGCGTGGGACGCCAGTACAGCCAATGCGCCGGACGATATCGGTGTGCCGATGATCGCTGTTGAAGATCTCGCGGCACGACTGGGTGACATCGCAAACCGATTTTACGGAAATCCATCAAGCGCTATGAAGACCATTGGCGTAACTGGCACCAATGGCAAAACGACGGTCGCCTGGTTGATAGCACAATGCCTGCATCAACTTGATAAGCGCTGCGCCTACCTTGGCACTTTGGGATTTGGAGTTGGCGAGCTGCAGGGTGACGAAGGCATGACCACGCCACCGGCGATCGAGCTGCATGGCCGGCTTGCCGACTTTGTTGATCAGGGCGCTACGCACGCGGCTATGGAAGTATCGTCGCATGCGCTGTCACAGGGACGGGTTGATGGTGTGCAGTTTGACGCGGCATTATTTACGAATCTGACGCGTGATCACCTCGATTACCACGGCGATATGCAGAATTACTTTGAGAGCAAAGCGCGCCTGTTTCTCGAGCATTCCCCGAAAACAAGAATCGTCAATATTGACTCGGAATTTGGTTCCGCCCTGGCAGCGCGATGTGGTCCTGATGCAGTCACCGTATCAACTCACGTCGAGCAGGTGTCGGACGGCCGACCATTTGTGTTCGTCAGGTCAGTCGTCGCGAACGAAATGGGTTCCGATGTTTCGGTCACCAGCTCATGGGGCGACGGAAAATTCAGCATCACGCTGCCGGGTGATTTCAACGTTGCGAATGCGACGATCGTTCTCGCCTACTTGCTGACAACAGGAGTTAAATTCGAACAGGCTTGTGATGTCTTGCAGCTGGCCATCGCACCGCCTGGTCGAATGCAACGGGTCGATTCAAGCGGCGCTTCAATTTACATCGACTATGCACATACGCCGAACGCAATCGAGTCAGCGCTGCGTGCGCTGCGCCCGCACTGTCGAGGCGCTCTATGGTGTGTCTTTGGTTGCGGTGGAAATCGCGATGCAGGCAAGCGTCCTTTGATGGGTCGCCTGGCCGAGCGACTCGCCGATAATGTCATTGTTACGACCGACAATCCGCGCAGCGAAAATCCGAAGAAAATCATCGATGAAATACTGGTCGGATTCGAATCTGCCAGTAATGCAACGGTTATTGAAGATCGATCAGCTGCCATTGCGTGGGCGGTAGCCAATGCCGACACATCCGACGTGCTTCTGATTGCGGGCAAGGGACACGAGGATTATCAGGAAGTCGGTACCGAACGCCACGCGTTCTCGGATCTGGCGCTGGCTCTGGCGGCGGCAAGATTGAGGGAGTGCGGGGAATGATCGACTCTCTCGCCCTGGCTGCAAATTGCATGAACGGTGTCTTGCACGGTAATGATGTGCCGTTCGATGGCATCAGCACTGATACGCGCTCCATCCGGGACGGCGAATTATTCTTTGCTCTGCAAGGCCCGAACTTCGATGGCCATGACTACGTGGGCAAGGCGAAAAGAGCTGCCGGTGCTGTCGTCACCCGATTGGTCAATCACGATGTCGCGCAAATCCTCGTCGACGACGTGAGGCTCGCGCTGGGTCGATTTGGTGCCGCGTGGCGCAACAGCAAGGATGTGCGCGTTGTTGGGATTACAGGAAGTAACGGCAAGACAACGCTGAAGGAACTGGTCGCCGCCTGTCTAAGCACCAAGGCGCCAACGATCGCGACCCACGGCAATTTGAACAACGACATCGGCATGCCGCTGATGCTAGCCCGCATCGGCAACGAGCATCAATTCGCGGTGATCGAAATGGGCGCCAATCACGCTGGCGAAATCGCCTACCTTGCAGCGCTGGCAAGACCGGACGTGGTTGTGATAACGAATGCGGGTGCGGCACATCTCGAAGGATTTGGTTCTGTCGAAGGCGTGGCGCACGCGAAAGGGGAGATATTGCAGGTCGAAGATCGACCGAGTTTCGCGATCCTCAATGCCGACGACGATTACTACCCTTATTGGGCCTCGCTCGTTCCGGACGTGCAGACACTGAGCTTCGGATTTGCAGCAACGGCCGACGTGCGTGCGGACGAAATTACAGGCAGTGTCTCCGGATCCTGTTTCAAGCTGCATCTGCCGACTGAGTCGGTGTCGATATCACTGCCGCTACCCGGAGTGCACAACGTTCGCAACGCCTGTGCCGCAGCGGCGGTTGCGACGGCGCTCGAAATTGGCGGCCAGCAAATCAAGCTGGCTTTGGAGAACGTCACGCCAGTACATGGCCGGCTGCAGCCGCTCGCCGGTCGAAATGGATGCACCTTGTTTGATGACAGTTACAACGCGAACCCTTATTCGACAATCGCTGCTGCAGGATTTCTGGCAAGCCTCGACGGCAAGAGCTGGTTGGTGCTCGGCGACATGAAAGAACTCGGAGCAGGTGCAAGGGAACTGCACCGCGAGGTTGGGGCGTCGGCTCGAGCAAGCGGTGTCAACCGCTTGTTCGCGCTCGGCGATCTGGCGAGACATTGCGTAGAGGGCTTCGGCGACGGCGCTACCTGGTACCCCGACATCGATGCGCTGCTCGCCGATGTCAGTGACGCGGACAGTGCCACAAACATACTCGTGAAAGGTTCGCGATCGATGCGCATGGAGCGCGTCGTTGATGCGTTGCGTGTCAACGACGCCGTGAGAAAGGAAGCCTAGATGCTGCTCTATCTCACAGAATATCTTGCTCAGTTCGAATCCGGATTCAACGTATTTGGCTATCTTACGATGCGCGCGATTCTCGGTGCCCTGACAGCGTTGATAATTTCGTTCATCGTCGGCCCAAAAATGATCAAGAGCCTGAGTGTGAACCAGCTGGGTCAGCCCGTGCGCGAAGACGGTCCCGAGACGCACCTTCTTAAAGCGGGCACGCCGACCATGGGCGGCGCGCTGATTCTTACTGCTATATCGGTGGCGACCGTATTGTGGGCCGATCTCGAGAATCATTATGTCTGGATCGTTCTTTTCGTGACACTCACGTTCGGCGTGATCGGATACGTCGACGACTACAAGAAACTCGTATTGCAGAACCCCGCCGGTATCTCGGCGAAACAAAAACTCTTCTGGCAGTCTAGCGCGGCTCTCATTGCCGCCATTGCTCTGTACGTTACGGCGACTGATGAAGTTCAGACTTCATTATTGATTCCGTATTTCAAGGATCTCGCGATCCCGCTTGGCATGTTTCAAGTCGTCGTAACGTACTTTTTTATCGTTGGTTTCAGCAACGCTGTAAATCTTACTGACGGCCTCGACGGTCTGGCGATCATGCCGACCGTATTGGTCGGAGGTGCGCTCGGCATATTCGCCTACGTAACCGGAAACACGAATTTTTCCGAGTACCTGGGTATTCCTTACGTTTCAGGTACTGGCGAAATAATGGTGTTCTGTGCGGCGATGGCCGGTGCGGGGTTGGGGTTTTTGTGGTTCAACACCTATCCTGCGCAGGTCTTCATGGGCGACATCGGCGCGCTGTCACTTGGCGCCGCGCTTGGCACCGTTGCGGTCGTTGTGCGACAGGAGATAGTGCTGGCCATCATGGGCGGCGTCTTTGTCATAGAAACCCTGTCGGTCGTCATCCAGGTCGCCTCATTCAAGCTGACCGGCAAGCGCGTATTCCGCATGGCACCGCTGCACCATCACTTTGAGCTCAAAGGTTGGGCGGAGCCGAAAGTCATCGTTCGATTCTGGATCATTACGGTCATCCTGGTGCTGGTCGGGCTGGCGAGCTTGAAAATTCGATGAGACGCGCGCAAACAACAGCTGCCAAGGATCTGGTCGTGGGCCTCGGCGCCACTGGATTGTCGATCGCGCGCTATTGTCAACGCAGCGATATCATGGCGACCTTTTTCGACACCCGTGACGAACCGCCGGGCATAGAGGAGTTGGGCAATATCTGCCCGAACGCGAAAGTTCTGCTGGGTGATATCAAGCTACCCAAGGGCATCGAACGAATCATCGCCTCGCCGGGCATTTCCGATAGTCATCCGTTGCTGGCGAAAGCGCGCAAGAAAAAAATCGAAGTCATATCCGACATCGAGTTGTTTTGCCGCCATGCGGACGCGCCATTTATCGCGGTCACCGGGTCGAACGGCAAGAGCACCGTGACTACATTGCTGTATCACATGTGCCGGGCGGACGGCCGCGAGGCACTGGCGGGTGGAAATCTTGGTGAGCCGGCTCTGGATCTGCTCAGTCAGGAAACGCCGGACATCTACGTGCTGGAATTGTCGAGTTTTCAACTGCATCGCACACAATACTTGCCTGCCGAGGTTGCCGTCTTACTGAATGTCTCGCCAGACCATCTGGACTGGCACGCGGATGAAGACGAGTATCGCCGGTCGAAGTACCGGGTTTATCGCGAAGCGAAAGCGGCAGTGTTTAATCGCGCAGACAAAGTCGCGGCGGAATGCGCTCTGCAATGTCAACGTGTCATCAGCTTCGGTCTGGACGCCCCTGATAGCGCCCACTACGGGCTGCGTAACGATGATGGTGAGACCTACCTCGCACGTGGCGAGACCCTGTTGCTGGCGGCTCGTGAACTCGCGATGTATGGCACGCACAACCAGTTAAACGCACTTGCGGCCTTGGCGGCGGGTGACTTGCTGGGCCTCGATATGGCCGCAATGCTTCGTGTCCTCGTCGAATTTCCCGGCTTGCCGCATCGCATGCAATTTGTTGCGCGCATCGGCGGGGTCGACTACATCAACGATTCCAAGGCGACCAATGTTGCAGCCGCGATCGCTTCCATTGAGTCAGTCAATTCGATGCTGGTTCTCGTCGCTGGCGGTGATGGCAAAGGCGCAGATTTTGGCGATTTGGCAAACGCCGTCGAGGGCAAATTGCGAGCGGCTGTACTGATCGGTAAAGACGCCGAGAAAGTTGCGCGAGCGCTCGACACGGTTATGCCTGTGCATTTCGCCGACACGATGGGCGCGGCTGTGGCTATGGCCGCACATTCTGCGGAGTCTGACGACACCGTACTGCTGGCGCCAGCCTGCGCGAGCCTTGATCAATACTCCAGCTATATGGAGCGTGGCGATAAGTTCCGCGCCGCGGTAGAGGCGTTGAAGCGATGACGATACGCAGCGCAATCTGGCCGTTCCCGGCACGCATCAAAACCGAATTGCAGATTGATCCTGTGTTGCTCGGCATCGTGCTGGCGCTGTTGATGGGCGGCTTCGTGATCCTTGCGTCGGCGTCAATCTCCATCTCGGACAACGCGACGAGCAATCCGTTCTTCTATGTGCAGCGGCAGTTGCTTGCTGCAGCCATCGGCGCCGTGGCAGGTGTCGTGTGCCTGTATATACCAATGCAGGTATGGCGGAGCCTGAGCCCACTGGTTCTATTTGTCGGCTTCTTGTTACTTGCGGTCGTGCTCGTTCCCGGCGTTGGTTATGAGGTGAATGGCAGTACGCGCTGGGTACGCATAGGTATCATGAATCTGCAGGTTTCGGAACCGGCGCGGCTCTGCTTCCTGATATATCTGGCCGGCTACCTCGTGCGGCGAAACAAGGCGTTGCGCGACGAGTTCGTGGGTTTTCTGCGGCCGATGATCGTTCTTAGCCTTGCTGCTGTGATGTTGCTCCTCGAACCTGACTTCGGTGCGGCGGTTGTGTTGTTAACAACGGCACTGGTCATGATGTTCGTTGCCGGCGCACGGATTCGCGATTTCCTGGTGTTCTTTTCTCTGGCTGTAATGGCCATGGTGGCGCTCGCGATTGCATCACCGTATCGAATGCAGCGTGTAACAGGATTTCTGGATCCCTGGGCCGATCCCTTTAACTCCGGATTCCAGCTAACCCAGTCGCTCATCGCCATTGGTCGAGGCGAGTGGTTTGGCGTCGGTCTTGGCGACAGCGTGCAGAAGCTTTTTTACCTGCCGGAGGCGCACACGGACTTCGTCTTCGCCGTCTATGCCGAAGAATTCGGCTTGCTCGGCTCTCTGCTGTTGATTGCCTTGTTCCTGGCCTTGCTTTGGCGAATTTTTAAACTGGCCATGCGGGCGGCGGACGCTGAACGATTCTTCGAGGCCTACATCGCAATGGGCCTCGGCACCTGGCTCGGCATCCAGGCATTTATCAATATCGGCGTCAACATGGGCCTGCTGCCGACGAAAGGGCTGACACTGCCGCTCATCAGCTACGGCCGCAGCAGCTTGATTATTACGATGATCTGCATTTCCTTGCTGCTGCGAATTCATCACGAACTGGCCGTCGATGCGAAGCCTGTCAATCGCAAACGTCGCGTGCGGAGCAGCCGCTCATGAGTTCACGGCCGATACTCGTAATGGCAGGCGGAACCGGCGGGCACGTGTATCCGGCGCTCGCCGTCGCGCGGGCCCTGCAGGCGAGCTCATGTGAGGTTGTCTGGCTGGGAACGCGTCGTGGTCTCGAGTCACGCGTCGTTATAGAAGCCGGAATTGATATGGAGTGGATCAGCGTGAAGGGCCTGCGCAGAAAAGGCCTGCTTGCACTGATCATCGCTCCTTTGTCTTTGGGCTGGGCGTTTATTCAATCGCTGGCCGTAATTATTCGTCGTCGTCCCGCTGCCGTTCTGGGCATGGGCGGATTTGTGAGTGGGCCGGGTGGCGTTGCTGCCTGGTTGACTCGCCGTCCGCTGCTGATCCACGAACAAAATGCCGCAGCAGGGCTTACCAATCGTCTTCTGGCGCGTCTTGCCCGGGTTGTGCTGCAAGCCTTCCCGGGCAGTTTTAATTCCAGTGTCGTCGCGGAAACCGTGGGCAATCCGGTTCGCGAAGACATCGCCGCAATTCCCGCTCCGGTTGATCGCTACACGGAGCGGCAAGGACCATTGCGCTTGCTCGTGCTCGGCGGCAGTCAGGGTGCGCTGGCATTGAATCTCACGGTACCCGCTGCGCTGGCGTTGCTCGACGAGGATATTCGGCCCGTCGTCCGGCATCAGTGCGGTGAACGAACGCTGCAGTCGGCGCAGAAGGCCTACGCTGAAAACAGCGTCGACGTGGAATTGTCGGCGTTTATTGAGGATATGGCCGAAGTGTACGCCTGGGCTGATCTGGTCGTCTGCAGAGCCGGCGCTCTGACGGTAGCGGAACTCTGCGCGGCCGGCTTGCCGGCTTTGTTTGTGCCGTACCCAGCTGCCGTTGATGATCACCAAACCGCGAATGCTGGCGCTATGGTCGAGGCGGGCGCCGCTGCAATTATTCAGGAAACCAGGCTGACGCCCCAACTGTTGGCGGATACGTTGCGCGATTGGCTGCAGTCCCGTGCAGCCTTGCTGCTGCGCGCTGAAAAAGCGCGCACGCTCGCTAAACCTGAAGCATTGCATCGCATTGCCGAGCTTTGCCTGGAACACGCAGGAGTCGCCGCATGATCAAGAAGATGCGCCGAATTCATTGTGTCCATTTTGTTGGTATCGGCGGTTCCGGTATGTCCGGCATAGCCGAGGTGATGTTGAGTCTTGGCTATGCTGTTCAGGGCTCCGACTTGAAAGCCAATAAACAGACGAGGCGCCTTGAAGAGCAGGGCGCGACCGTATTCATCGGCCACGCTTCTGACAACATCCGCGACGCTGATGCCGTAGTGGTCTCGAGCGCGGTCGATGAAACCAATCCTGAGGTGGCGGCCGCAAAAGAGCAATTGATGCCGGTCGTGAGCCGTGCCGAAATGCTGGCCGAACTCATGCGTTTCCGCTACTCGGTCGCCGTGGCCGGTACACACGGCAAGACCACGACAACCAGCCTGATCGCGAGTCTGCTGGCCGAGGGTGGGCTGGATCCGACTTTCGTTATCGGCGGTCGCCTGAAAAGCGCCGATGCCAACGCGCGCCTGGGCCAGGGCGACTACCTGGTCGCGGAAGCTGACGAAAGCGACGCATCGTTCGTGCACCTGAAGCCGATGCTCGCCGTCGTGACGAATATCGATGCCGATCACATGTCGACCTATGACGGCGACATAGAGAAGCTCAAGAACGGCTTTATTGAATTCCTGCACAACTTGCCGTTTTACGGCCTGGCGGTGGTCTGCACCGATGACCCCGGCGTCAATGATGTGCTTGCCAATATCGGGCGTGCCATTACCAGCTATGGCGTTAATGACGACGCTGACGTGCGCGCCATCAATATCGTGTTTAAGGCCGGGACGACCGAGTTCGACGTTGTTCGAAAAAACAACAACGAGCCCTTACATGTGAGCC
>JALHUQ010000189.1 GCA_022866645.1 Woeseiaceae bacterium
CGTGAACGTCTCTGGGAGGAGTACCGCAAGTACACGGGACTTAAATAGGGCCGCCAACAAATATGATACGTCTGTTAATTGCAGTTCTCACTATCGCGATATTCAGCGCGGGTTGTGCAGTACAGGAACTCGTCGTCGCTGAAGAGACGCAGCTTGTGGTCGCTACCTCGTCGGTGGACGAAGCCCTGTTACTGGACATTGGCATCGTTGAGTTTGATGCGGGAATTCCGGAAGACAATAATCCGATGAAAACCGGTATCTACGACGATATTCGTCGCGCTGAAGCAAAATATCTTCCTTACCACCTGAAGACGACGTTGCAGGGCTCGGGGTACTGGGGCGCGGTCCGGGTCATTCCGTCGACCAGCGCCTTTACTGATGTCATCATCAATGGCGCTATCAAGAAGTCGGATGGTGAGTACGTAGAGTTGGAAATTGCGGTATCGGACGCGGCGGGCCGCCATTGGTTCACGCGCACGTACGAAACACAGACTGGTCTGACTTCCTACTCCAAACGGCGTGATCGAAGCCGCGATCCGTATCAGAAAGTATTCAACGATTTGTCCAACGATCTTCAGGAATACGCGGCAGCGTTACCCGCGAGACAGTTACAACAAACGCGGCAGGTGTCGGAACTGCAGTTTTTTCAGGACATGTCACCGAATGCCTACAGCGGCTATCTCACCCGGGATAAGGGCGGAATCGCGAATGTCGTTCGATTGCCCGCTGAGAATGATCCGTCGGTTGCCCGTATGCGCCAGATTCGTGAACGCGATCGTTTGGTCGTCGACACGCTGAACGAACATTACGCAAACTTCTACTATGGCATCGCCATTCCCTACAATAGTTGGCGCAAGACTTCGCGTGCCGAGACCGTGAAGTTCCGGCAGGAAAAACGTTCGGCGAACTTGCAGGCTTTGGTTGGCGTCGTTGTACTGGCAGGATCGACGCAGATCAATACGAATACCTCGAGTCGCAATACCAATAACATCAACAGGGCACTGCAATACCAAGGCATCACTCGAGGCCTGAACTCCGTGTTTGATGGGTTGCGGCGAAACCGCGACGCAGGCTTGCATCTCGACGCTATCGCCGAGCTGTCGGAGTCCTTCGGCAACGAAGCTGCGCCCATGGTCGTCAACGTTGAAGGTCAGGAGCGTCGACTCACCGGCACGGCCGAAGCTCAGTACGAAAGCTGGCGGCAATTGCTAAGGGAGATTTATGAAGCTGAAACGGGCCTTACGCAGTCCGTCGAAGTCGGTGCTCCGGCACGAGCACCGGAACCCACGAGCTAAGCCGCTCTGCCAATGCTCGAACTCAAACAAGGCACTCAGCTAGCCGATCGATACACGCTCGTGCGACGCTTGGGCGGTGACCGAAAAACCCAGGTATGGCTCGCAAGGGACCGACTGACGAAAGCCTCGGTTGCGCTCAAAATTTCTTCAGGCGATGCAGAAGACGCTGCGAGACTGCATGCCGAGTGGCAGGCGAGTATTCGCTTGATGCATGCGCATATCGTTCGCGTCTTCGAATTCCATACCGAACCGGACGCGGCCTTTTTTAGTCAGCAATTTATCGATGGCCCGACGTTGGGCGCTCTCGCTGGGCTCGGAGTTGCGGAAGTGCTGGGCCCTGTCGGACTGTTGGTCAATGCGCTGGACTACGTGCACGGCAAAGGACTGGTGCATCGCGACATCAAAGCGTCCAATGTACTGATTGATGGCAACGGTGCTCCCTATCTCTCTGATTTTGGAATTTCCTGCGCGGTAGGGGCTTCGGGGTCAGGGGCCTCACTCATCGCTCAAAGCCCGCAATCCCTGCGCGGCGAACCCGCATCAACGGCGGATGATATTTTCGCGTTGGGTAGTTTGATCTTCGAGTTGCTGTCGGGTCGGCCACCCTGGTCTGGCCCCGACATCGCGCAAGAAATCGAAAACGGCACTGCGCTGCCATTAAGAGCTGCGGACGGTGCGGCAATTCCGGACGCAGTCGTAATGCTCGTAGCGCAAATGCTCGACCGGGATGCGAGCAAGCGGCCCACCGCTAACGGCGTGGCAGAGCAATTGCGGGCCGCGGGATTTGAGCCTCATACCGCAATCGTTCGTGGTGCAGCGCCGACGAAGCTGGACGATGAACTGCCCGAGTCCGTTGCATCGATACGCCCCGTGTCGCGGCCGAAAAGTGAAACCGCGCAAGTTGCCGTACCAGCGTCATCCGGTCTCAGACCAAGGACTGTCGGCATTGCGCTTGCTGTGCTGGTCGTAGTGTTGATCGGCGTTATTTTCGTCTTACCCAATCGAGTCCCAAAAACAGCGCAACCTGCCAACGACTCTTCGGAGCTCGCTATCGATTCGCCTGAGTCGGAGCCGCCGGTCGTCGCGGTGGACGGCGATGACGGGGACCGAGCCAAGGTCTATGTCGACCCCGAGGTTCGCCGGCGAGTAAAAGGTGCGGTGGATGCCCCCACGCGCAAGCTTGATGACGATGAGGACATCACGTTCTCGGAAAATTCGGCCGATTACAGTGGGCTGGATGATGAGGCCCGTGCGCGATTTAGCGCAGAGTCTACGTTGGGTGAACTACTTTCGGCGCTTGAGATTCTGGAGGGTCGTGGTATCGCGCGCTGGGCGGTCAAAGAACACCGTGCTGCCCGAGACTTGTATGCGGCCGGTGACAAGGCATACCTCGAGAAGGACTTTCGATACGCCGAGGAACTTTATCTCGGCGCTTTGACCGCGCTCGAACCGCTTTATGAAAGAATTGAGCCCACTTTTCAGAAGACCTACGCCGATGCGGTCGCAGCATTCGACGCTGGCGACAGACTTCTGGCTCTCAATTTGTTTGAACTGGCGGTCGCCATTACGCCCAGCCATGAGGGCGCTCTGGCAGGCTATCAGCGCACCAGGAATCTCGAGGCGGTGTTGCGGCTCGTTGATCAGGGACTCGAGTATGAGGAGGACCTCGAAGTTGAGGCGGCGCTGAGCAGTTTCGAACAGGCACTTGAATTGGATAGTGAGTGGCAGCCGGCCCGTGATGGTGTACTCCGGGTTAAGACGACTCGCACCAAGATGGAATTTGATACGCGGATGACAGAGGGGTTTGATGCCATCGCTGTCGGCGACTTTCTCGCCGCGCGCGCGGCGTTTCGCGTTGCAGAACAGCTCATTCCGGGCTCGTCAGAACCGGCCGATGGCCTTCTGCAGGTTGATCAGGGCTTGCATCTTGAGGACATCAATACGCTGGAGCGAGAAGCGCTGGCGCTGGAACGAGACGAACATTGGGATGCTGTTGTGCAGACCTATGAGGAACTTCTAAAGGTTGATGGCACGTTGTCGTTCGCCCGCGAGGGACTTCTGCGCGCTCGTGAAATGAGCGCTCTGCATGCGCGTCTCGACAAGCTGATCGCAGAGCCGGATCGGCTTAGCGTGCCATCCGTAATGCAGGATGCGACGACACTGCTGGTCAGTATCACTACCAGACCTGACGTTGGCCAGCGGCTGGCTGAACAGCGAGATGAATTGTCGCGTTTGTTGAAGCGCGCGGCGACGCCACTCACCATAGCGCTGCTTTCCGACAACGTTACCGAGGTAATGATCTACAGGATTGGTAGACTGGGCAACTTCATGAGGAAAGAAGTCAGCCTGCGTCCCGGCACTTATGTCGCTGTCGGATCGCGGCCTGGATTTCGTGATGTGCGTCGGGAGTTTCGCGTCGCACCGGAAGTCGAAATGCAGCCCGTCGTGGTGCAGTGCGAGGAACCAATTTGAGTTTCGAAGACCTGGTTGTACGGAACGTCGAAGGTGAGCGTCGTTTCGGAAGAAGTGAGTTGCCCTTACAGGTTGGAACGGGCAGCGATTGTTCTGTGCGTCTGCCGGGCCCGGGGGGTGGGCCGGTCGCCTTGATTGATTTGCTCGATGGCCTGCCCATCGTACAGCCCGTCGGCCGAAATACATCGCTTCGAATCAACGACACTGCGTTGGATGCGAGTCGCCGCCTTATTGATGGCGACGTTTTGCGGTTCTACGGCAGCGAGATTCGCATCAGTATCGGCGCTGCGGGTGTTGCCATCGATGTTCGGCTGGAGGACAGCGCGTATGTTACTCAAGCGCCCGAGGAGGACGACAGGACCGGTCTCCCGGATGACGAGTCGATCGCACCGACGGCATTTCGGCGGGCAGCCGAAACCCAGGCGCAAACGACGGGGGCCAAGCGCAGTTCCCTGAAGTTTTTCGTCGGCGTTGGCTTGTTTGTCTTGCTGTCGATGTCGTTTTTGTTGTTCACGTCCAAGTCGGTGGAATTCGATATCGATCCGATCGGGCCGGACGAGTTCAGTATTGACGGCGGCTGGTTCCGCTTGCCTGTCGGTGATCGCGTCTTATTGCGCAGCGGCAACTACACCGCCAACGTAGAAAGAGACGGCTACTATGATATTGCGCAGACCTTTGTGGTCGGCGATGAGCCATCGATGACGGTACGACTCAGGATGCGCAAGAAGCCAGGTCGCTTGCTGGTTGTGACGGAACCGGCAGTCGACGCCATAGTGACTGTCGACGAAACTATTGTCGGCAAGGCGCCTTATGGTCCGCTTGAGCTGGAGCCTGGCGATCATGCGCTGCGAGTGGACTCAGATCGATACTTGCCGTTCTCGGATATCGTCAGCATTGAGGGGCTGGACCGACTGGAAAGACTGCACGTGCAGCTTACGCCGCGATGGGCTGAGGTTGAGGTGCAGTCGGAGCCTCCCGGCGCGACCATTTTGTCGGGCGATGACGAGGTTGGTGTGACGCCCGCGACGATTCAGTTGCTGGAAGGGACTCACGACCTGACAGTCGTTAAGGACGGTTTCAGTGCCTGGGACGGAAAAGTCCTTGCAGTGCCCAATGTCGACCAGACATTGCCGATGATTCACCTGCTGGCGGCGAATGCCAGGTTGCAGGTGAATACCATTCCCCGCGGGGCCAATATCACAGTGAATGGACGCTATCGTGGCCAGTCACCGTTGACGCTGTCACTGTCGCCCGACATCGACTACGAAATCGGAATGTCGAAAGCGGGCTACGGTGTTACCAGTCGAAGTTTGCGGCTGCAATCGGCGGCCAGCGAATCGATCACTGTCGATTTATCAGCGCGCGTTGGCACGGTAACCATGAATGTTGAGCCGTCCGATGCAACCGTTTATGTCGACGGGCGTGCAAGCGGCACCGGACAAACCACCTTACGGTTGAGCTCGGCGCCGCATAAAATCGAGGTCAAGCGGCAGGGTTTTCGTGATTGGTCCGATACGATCACACCGCGACCGGGTTATCCGCAGACGGTAACGGCGAACTTGCGATCCCTGCAAGCGATTGCTCGCGACTCGGTCGCGAGAACCGAGCAGACGGCTGTCGGGCAAACCCTGCGGCGCGTTGAGCCGGGTACGTTTCCATGGGGGCTTCACGCTCTGAGACAGGGCGGCGCGCCAACGAGGTTATTCATCCAGTTACCATTTCGTCGCCATTCCTGATTGGTATACATGAAGTCACCAACAAGCAGTTTTCCGAATTTCGGAATAATCACGATTCGGGCTCGGGCGTGCACCCGTCACTGGCGGCCGACAATAACCCGGTGGCCAATGTGACCTGGTCCGATGCCGTCGAATATTGCAACTGGCTGAGCAAGAAAGAAGGACGCACGCCTGCCTACAAACAGGAATTCGGACTATGGGTTCCCGTCTATCCGTTCACAGACGGCTACCGCTTACCGACAGAGGCGGAGTGGGTTTGGGCTATTCGCTACGCCGAGCAGCCGCTGCCACGCAAGTTTCCCTGGGGCAAGAACTGGCCACCCCCCAAGGACAGCGGAAATTTTGCGGACGTCAGCGCGCGTATGCTGGCGCCATCGATAATTCCGGGATTTGATGATGGTTACGCATCCACGGCACCGGTAGGCAGCTTCAAAGAGAACGCGATAGGGATTTTTGACGGCGGCGGTAATGTTGCGGAGTGGGTCAACGACTGGTACACCGTTCCGACGCCGGGCATCACGGAGCCGGAGGTTGACCCGACGGGCCCGGAGCGTGGTACGAGCCGCGTGATTCGTGGCTCCAGCTGGCGGCACGCCGGTATAACAGAAATGCGACTAAGCTACCGGGACCATGGCACGGAGCCAAGAGTCGACCTTGGGTTCCGGATCGCTCGTAACGTGGACTAGAATGGTCTGAGACTTTTCTCGGTTTTGCATGTCAGACAGGTAATACCCCAATAACGCGGACAAACTGGAGGTCCGATATGAACCGACTATTTTTGCTGGCCATTATTGTTACGGCAGGCGTCGTTAGCGCACAGGATTCATCGACTGAGAACGAAACTGTTACGGAATCGCCAACTCCTGCAGAAGTCATTGAAGCGATAAACAACGAAGAACTGGACAGCCAGGAGAACCACACCGAGGAAGACGAGGATGTGTTCAAACCAACTGACGCTGTTTCCTACGCGCAGTCTGTGCCGTTTCCGGTCGATATTTAATACGTGGTGCCACTGAGATTCGCCCATGAATAAAAAGAACATTCCCGTTGAATTCGTTTATCAGCTTTTTGCGCTCATCATTACGATCATCATCGTACATGCGTTTTATGTATCGGTCGTCCGGCCGACAGCGGCGCAGGTCATCGAAGAGCAGAATATGCAGGCGAAGTTAGATGAAGACTTCGTTCGTGATCGTAGTGTTTGGGTACTGATCAAGGATATGGAGCAGGAGTCGTGCTTTATTCTGATGTTCTGGGCGCTCGCGATCATGGGCTACAAAGCCGTCCAGATCAGCGGCGAACGGCGCTTGCTCGAAGTCGATCTGGTGCCGGTGGCCGAAGGCATGCGAATACTGCCCGAAGATACGCGCGAGTTCGC
>JALHUQ010000024.1 GCA_022866645.1 Woeseiaceae bacterium
GGGCATGGACGATTTCGTCGTCGTTGAACATTCGCATGCGTTCATGATGCGCATGCGACTCCCGATCGAACTGACCAAGACATTTCTTCGAACTGGCCGTTTTTCGGATACCGCTGATTGAGTGCCGTTCCGGGATGCCCGTGCTTTTTCAGAATGTCGCAGGAACTCGTAGTTCTGCTGAGCATTCACCAGAAGGAGGCCTTGTAGGGGACCAGGCGATGAGAAATTGGCAGCGTCGGTCGAACAAAAAAGCCCCTGCGTGGCAGGGGCTTTATTATCACGGGCACAATGGCGAAATTATTTCTTGAATTTGATTTCCTGATAGACCGACTGTCCACCAAGTCGCCTCAATTTCCCGCGGTCAATGGTGGCATCGCGTGCCTTATCCAGGGATCCCTGCAATTTTTTCGTCAGGTTCTCGAGATACTCGGTGCTTAGATCGAATGCGGCCCAGTTCGGGTGTTCAGTAATCAGGATCAGGTCCGGCTCGCCATCCCGCGGGTAGGAATTCTGAAGGATACGATACGAGACCACGTTGCCGTCTTTGATTTGCTGGTCAAGAAATACACGCCAGAGGCCGCTGAGATCATTGACGTATGCATTCAGTGCGCCGGGCTCAAGGTGTACCGCCGACGTTGCGATGACATTGCCATAATCCCAGTTACGGGTATTATCCTGTGCGCTTGCCGAGACGCTGAACATTGATGCGCATACGAGAATGGCCAATGCCGCTGTTAGCTTCATTTTCATTCGTTTTTCTCCAAAGCTGTTGGTTTCTTGGTTTCTTGGTTTCTTGGTTTCTTGCGGAGGATTCCGCTGGTGGCAGTATAATTGATTGCCGGGAAAATATTCGGACCGGTGCACAACCCAAGGCCACCTGAACCCAATTGACTCACAGAATGTTGGGTCCTTGGGGTTTTCTATGGCAGATTCGGATGAGTACCGACGCCGTTGCCGTCGTTTCGGAGCGCCTGTTTCAGGCCTCCGACTAACTAAGGGACTGCATTGAAAAGAAAAAGAGTTGCCTACCTCACGATGCAGGACCCGGGTGACTACGTCACGGATTATCACCTCAGTTTTGAGCCAATGAAAAAGCTGGGCTGGGAGGTCGTCACCGTCGCATGGCGTTCGGGGCCGGACTGGAATCAATTTGACGCCGTCTATATCTGTACGCCATGGGACTATCCGGAGCACGCGTCTGAATTCATGGAGGTGCTCGCGGCTATCGATGCATCGAGCGCGGTTCTCTACAACGATCTCTCAATCGCGCGCTGGAACCTGGAAAAAACCTACCTGCGAGATGTCGAGGCGCGTGGCGATGACATCGTGCCGAGCACCTGGTACGACAGTTTCGATGCCGCGGACGTGCCCGGCTACTTCAAAGAACACAAGGTGGACCGCGTCGTCATCAAGCCGACCATTGGCGCCAACGCCAAAGATACGTTCGTTCTCACCAATCCGGTTGGTGTCGACCAACTAAGGGACTTGCTGAAAACATTTTCCGGGCGACGATTTTCCGTTCAGCCGTTCATTGAAAACATTCAGTCCGAAGGAGAGTTTTCGCTGTTCTTTTTTAATGGTGAATACAGTCACGCGATTCAAAAAATACCGAAGGCCGGCGATTTTCGGGTTCAGGAAGAGCATGGCGGGGATATTGTTGCAGTTAGTCCATCGACCGATTTGCTTGAAATAGCGCACACCGTTTTCTCGCACATTGAACCGTTGCCGGTATACGGCCGTGGCGATTGGGTTCGCGGCCCGGACGGGCGGTTCCTGCTCATGGAGTTGGAGTTGATCGAACCGTCGCTCTACCTACGCACCGACAGCGGCGCTGCGTCGCGATTTGCCGCCGCGTTCAACCAGCGGTTTGAGGAATTCGCCGGTAAATGATCCTTTCGTAGCGGCGACCTGTTCAGGCGTGCCGGTCGCAATGATTCGACCACCGCCGTCGCCGCCTTCCGGGCCGAGATCGATGACCCAGTCCGCCGTTTTGATGACATCCAGGTTGTGCTCAATGACCACGACCGTATTGCCGCGATCGCGCAGCCGATGCAATACGTGCAACAGATGCTCAATGTCGAAAAAGTGCAGGCCGGTAGTGGGCTCATCAAGTATGTAGAGCGTGCTGCCGGTATCACGTTTCGACAGTTCTTTCGCGAGTTTGACGCGCTGCGCTTCACCGCCGGACAAGGTGGTGGCATTTTGCCCAAGTCGCACATAACTCAAGCCTACGTCCATCAGCGTCGTCAGCTTCCGCGCGACGACGGGCACATTGCGAAAGAATTCGGCTGCATCCTCAACGGTCATGTCGAGTATTTCGTGAATGTTTTTGCCTTTGTAGCGGATCTCCAGCGTCTCGCGGTTGTAACGTTTGCCGCGACAGGTATCGCACGGCACATAAACGTCGGGCAGGAAATGCATTTCGACCTTGATAACGCCGTCGCCCTGGCAGGGCTCGCAACGGCCGCCTTTGACATTGAAGCTAAAGCGCCCCGGCATGTAGCCGCGTGAACGAGCTTCCTGAGTGCCAGCAAAAAGTTCGCGCAGCGGCGTGAACAGACCACTGTAAGTTGCGGGGTTGGAGCGTGGCGTGCGGCCGATCGGGCTCTGACTGATATCGATAACCCGGTCGATATTCTCAAGGCCAGTGATGGCCTGGTGTGGCGCCGGGCTGCGATTGGAGCGATTCAATTCATCCGCGACGGCTTTGTACAGCGTGTCGTTGACAAGTGTCGATTTTCCCGAGCCGGAGACACCGGTAATACAGGTCATCAGGCCCAAGGGTATCGACGCGTTGACGTTCTGCAGGTTGTTTCCAGTCGCGCCGATAATCTTTAGCTGACGCTCCGGATCGTTCGGAGTGCGATGATCGGGCAAAGCGATACTGCGCTTGCCGGACAAATATTGGCCCGTCAGCGATTGCGGATCATTCTTCACCTCTTCCGGTGTGCCTTGCGAGACTATCCGGCCGCCATGAACTCCGGCGCCGGGACCGAGATCGACGACGTGGTCCGCGGCGAGTATCGCCTCTTCGTCGTGCTCGACGACGATAACGGTGTTGCCGATGTCACGCAGGTGCACGAGTGTGCTGAGGAGGCGCTTATTATCGCGCTGGTGCAGCCCGATTGATGGCTCATCGAGGATATACATCACACCGACCAGACCGGAGCCGATTTGACTCGCGAGCCGAATACGCTGGGCTTCGCCACCGGACAAGCTATCGGCGCTGCGGTCCAGTGACAGATAGTCGAGGCCGACGTCGGACAAAAAGTTCAGGCGGTCGCTGATTTCCTTTACGATCTTGTCGGCGACTGTCGCGCGCCAACCATCGATCTGCATGCTGGTGAAAAACTCCTTGGCATGACCAACGGAGAGATGTGTGATTTCGGGCAAAGAACAATTGCTAACAAAAACATGTCGCGCCGCGCGATTTAGGCGAGTGCCGCCGCAATCCGGGCAAGCCTGACTGTTGAGAAACTTGCTGAGCTCCTCGCGAACCGCGTTCGATTCTGTTTCGTGGTAGCGACGCTCGAGGTTGGGTAGCACGCCTTCAAAGCGGTGCAATTTCTTGATCTGCATTCCGCGAGTGTTCTCGTAAAAAAAGTCGATTTTTTCCTTGCCGCTGCCGTACAGAACGACTTTCTGCAATTTCTCCGACAATTCGTCGAACGGCGTTTCGATGTCGAATTTGTAGTGCGCCGCCAGACTTTGAATCATCTGGTAGTAGTAGGTCGTCTTACGGTCCCAACCACGAATGGCGCCCCCGGCCAGGGACAAGCTGCGGTTGACGACGACACGATCAGGGTCGAAAAATTGCTTTACACCGAGGCCGTCGCAGGTCGGGCAGGCACCACTGGGATTGTTAAACGAGAACAGTCTTGGCTCGAGTTCCGTCAGGCTATAGCCGCAATGGTTGCAGGCGAAGCGGTCGGAGAAGATTATTTCCTCAGCGCCGCTATCGTCCATCGATGCGATCCGTGCTGTGCCGTCTGCAAGGCGTAATGCGGTCTCGAAAGATTCGGTGAGGCGCAGGCGCAAGTCTTCTTTGACTTTGAAGCGATCGACGATAGCGTCGATTTTGTGTTTCTTGCGCAGATCGAGGTCCGGCGGCTGATCGAGCTCGTAAATTTCACCGTCAATGCGGGCGCGAATAAAGCCTTGCGCTTGCAGGTCTGCCATCAACTGCACGTGCTCGCCTTTGCGGTCAACGACGACAGGTGCGAGCAACATCAGTTTGCTGCCTTCTGGCAGCGCCATAACCTGATCGACCATTTGCGCCACGGTTTGTGCTTCGAGTGGCAGGCCATGGTCGGGGCACAACGGTGTACCGGCACGCGCATACAACAGGCGCAGGTAGTCGTAGATTTCAGTCACCGTGCCGACCGTTGAGCGCGGATTGTGTGAGGTCGATTTCTGTTCGATCGAAATAGCCGGCGAGAGACCCTCGATATGGTCGACGTCAGGCTTTTCCATCATTGACAGGAATTGTCTCGCGTACGCCGACAAGGACTCGACGTAGCGGCGCTGGCCTTCAGCATAGATCGTATCGAAGGCAAGCGAAGATTTGCCCGATCCGGACAGCCCTGTGAAGACAATCAGCTTGTCTCGCGGCAGCTCAAGGTCAATGTTGCACAAATTGTGCGTCCGTGCGCCGCGAATGTTGATGGTTTTCATAGCAGGGTTAGAGTCTTCTTCGGCCAACCTGCTAATATACGCCGCCGCGCGTCTGCGGCGCAAAGGTAGCAAAGGAATGAGTTCAGAAAACCCCGATACCACCGTAAAGATGGACGCGAGCGAACGACGTTCGGTGGGCGTCGTTGCGCTTATCTCGATGATTCGTATGTTCGGGCTATTCTCGTTGCTGCCAGTACTGTCGCTGTATGCAACAGATCTTGAGCACGCAACGCCGATCCTGGTTGGGCTGGCGGTCGGCGCTTATGGTCTGACGCAGGCCGGCTTTCAGGTGCCCCTGGGGGCACTTTCGGATCGGGTCGGCCGGATGCCGGTCATCCTGTTTGGTTTGGGCGTGTTCGCCGCAGGCAGCATTCTGGCCGGGATGAGCGAGTCCATTTACGGAATTATCGCGGGCCGCTTGCTGCAGGGCGCAGGCGCCATATCGGCGACCTTGACCGCCCTGATTACGGACGCGACACGCAAGGAGGTCCGCACTCGATCCATGGCCGTCTTCGGCATTGGTATCGGAATATCATTCATGATCGCGATGGTTGCGGGGCCCTTGCTGGCCGCGAAGTTCGGTGTGCGGTCGTTATTCTGGATTGCCGCGGCGCTCGCCGTGCTCGCGGGCTTGTTATTGAAACTGCTGCCCGAAATTCCGGCAGTGACGAAACGCGAAAGCTGGAGTCTCCTGCCCGCCTTGCGACCGGACCTGTTGCGCGTCGATTCGTACGTATTCTTATTGCACACCATCATGACCGCGACATTCGTGGCGCTGCCATTCCTGTTGACGCGACGTCTTGGGATGGCATTGACCGATCACTGGAAGATATACGTGGGTGCTTTGCTCTTGTCACTGCTGGTCACCGTGCCGATGATCATGAAGGACCATCGGCAGGGGCAGGATCGTCTGATCGGCCTGGCAGTGGTCATGATTCTGGTCGCACAGCTGGCACTGACTTTCCTCGGTTTCTCAGTGCTACCGGTATTTTTTGCCCTCGTGCTGTATTTTGCCGGGTTCAATTTCCTCGAAGCAGGATTGCCGGCCAGATTGTCGTTGCTGGCACACGATGATGTTCGCGGTGCCTCGCTGGGCGTCTTCGCAAGCGCCCAGTTCCTCGGCGCGTTCGTTGGTGGCCTGGTTGGCGGTCGATTCCTGGGCCACGGCCGTCCGGGCGACGTGTTTTTCGTCTGCGCGCTGCTGGCTGGCATCTGGCTGGCGCTGCAGGGATTTGGAAAACGCCGGGACCCGCAGGGGAATTAAGGTCACTGTCACCCTAATTCAGCAATTACGGTGACAGTGACCTTAATTCACTTTGAGGATTCGTCGAATTTGCACGCGGGAGCCAGAAATCGGGCTGGCAATTGGCCAAACAGGCACTACAATAGTCCCCCCTCGCCACACCGTGGCGAGTCACAAACCACATACTTAAGACAGGGGATCCGTAATGGCCCGCGGAATTAATAAAGTCATCATTGTTGGAAACGTCGGCGGGGATCCCGAGACACGCTACATGCCGAGCGGTTCGGCAGTTACAAACCTTACGGTTGCGACGAACGAGTCGTGGAAAGATAAGGCCACAGGTGAGAAGAAAGAGCGCACCGAATGGCATCGCGTCGCGATGTTCAATCGCCTCGCAGAGATAGCCGCCGAGTACCTGCGAAAAGGATCGCAGGTCTACATCGAAGGCAAACTGCGTACTCGCAAGTGGCAGGACAAGGACGGCCAGGATCGCTATACGACCGAGATTGTTGCAGACGAAATGCAGATGCTCGGCGGTCGCGGTGGAGAGTTTGGCGGCGGCAGTGGCGGTAGCCCGCGCAGCAGCTCGGGCGGCAGCCAGGACAGTGGTAATGCGCCTCCACACCCGGGTCCGGATGATTTCGACGACGATATCCCGTTCTAGCGAAAACCGCTTGAAGCTCTTCATAAAAACGATGGGCTGCCAGATGAACGAGTACGACTCGGACAAAATGGCGGACGTCCTGCGCGAGTCGCACGGTTATGA
>JALHUQ010000190.1 GCA_022866645.1 Woeseiaceae bacterium
CGATGTTGTCCCGCATGATGTCGAGTTCAGTATTCGTCAGGTAATATTCCGGCAGTCGGGTAATCTCATCGAACAACTGTGAACCGCGCTCGTCATAGAAATACTTCGGCGATATTTGTTTTTGCTCTGCCGAGAGCCCGTCGACGATTTCGGAAATCTCTGAATTGTTAACTGCCATGTCCGTCCTTTGCGAGTCGTATTCCCAAAAACTGCCAACGAGCGTCCGGGTAGAAAAAACTGCGATAACTGGCCCGAACGTGGTCGCGTGCTGTTACGCAAGAGCCGCCTCGAACCGTCATCTGGTTACACATGAATTTGCCGTTGTATTCGCCGAGAGATCCTTGCAGCGGTTCAAAGCCGGGGTAGGGCGCGTACGACGACGATGTCCATTCCCAAACGTCGCCAAAATACTGCGATTCTGACGAGGCCATCGGATGCCAGTGTCCGGATTCCAGAAGGTTGCCGCTGATCGCCTGTTCTTCTGCCGCAACTTCCCATTCAAACTCCGTCGGTAAGCGTGCGCCGGCCCAACGCGCAAATGCGTCGGCCTCGTAGTAACTGACGTGGCAAACAGGAGCATTGGGATCGATAGCTCGATCACCGCCAAGCGTAAATTCATTGTCGAGTCCTTCGTCCCAGTACAGAGGACGTCGCCAATCGCGTTCCTTGATTGTTGCCCAGCCGTCGGACAACCAAAGCTCACTGTTTCTGTATCCGCCGTCTTCAATAAATCCGCGATATTCCCCGTTGGTGACAAGACGATTGCCGATGCGGTGATCGTGCAGCAACGCGTCGTGGCGCGGCGTTTCATTATCAAAAGAAAAACCGCTGCCGGTCGCGCCGATCGAACGGATACCGCCAGCGCCTTCACTATAGGAATACGGCGTCGGTATTTCAGTCGACGCGATAGTAAGTGACAGGGAAGCGGGTGGCCGTATCGGGTTGCAGGAAAATACATGCTTGATATCCGTCAGCAGAAGCTCCTGATGTTGCTGCTCGTGATTCAAACCCAGCGTAATAACATTGCAAAGGTGTTCATCGGCAGCGCCGGTCTGCAGCAACTGCTGCATGGCGGCATCGACGTACGATCGATAGTCGAGGACCTCGGCAAGCGTCGGTCGCGACAACAGCCCGCGCTTCGGCCGCGCGTGCATCTGCCCGGCAGTGTAGTAATAAGAGTTGAAGAGAAAGTGGAATTGGTCGTCGAAGCGCGAGTAGCCCGGCAGGCCGGCTTCCAGCACGAAGCGCTCAAAAAACCAGGTAACGTGTGCCAGGTGCCACTTCGTCGGACTAACGTCGGGCATGGTCTGAACGACCGTGTCCTCAGGCCGCAGGTCTGCGATCAGCGCCAGCGTCTGCTCGCGCGTACGACGATATCGGTCTGACAAGGTGGCGGCAGTCATCTCTGCCCTGTGTGTAGCCATGGAATTCCCGGATTGAGGTAACTGCGGTCAAACAACGGTACCGCACCCAAGCAGACCTCGCCACCCGTCGCTTTATTTCAGCCGTGAGTTAAGGTGACAGTGACCTTAACTCACGAGTTAAGGTCACTGTCACCTTAACTAG
>JALHUQ010000191.1 GCA_022866645.1 Woeseiaceae bacterium
TATCTGTCATGCGCGCGAGCTCGAGTGAATATTTCTCAAAGATCAACGCGTCGTCACGCAGCTCCTCCGAGACCTCGTTTACTATGCGCTCGTTTCCTAAGGACGTTAGCTGCGTAATTTTCCGCCCGGCGTAGTCGCTCAAGAGACCGAAGCCCTTGATCGGATTGTTGAAAATATCGCCAGTGGCCGTCTGCAAGTCCCGCAAGAGAGTGCCGGGACCCTTCATTCCCGACAAAGCAATGAACAGGCGAAGAATTTCGCTAGTGCCCTCGAATATTGTCAGTATGCGAGAGTCTCGCATGATCCGCTCATAGGGAAATTCCTTCATGTAGCCATTGCCAGCCGCGATTTGCAGAGATTCGTTGGCAGCCCTGATCATCGCCTCACTCGCAAATACTTTGCTGATGGCGGCCTCGACTGAGGAGTCCGGATGGCCAGAGTCAATATAATGACCCACCATTCTGACGGCGCTTTCGGCCGCAAAGCAGTCTACCGTCATGTCGGAAATCTTTTTCTTTATCAGGCCAAAATCAGCAATGCTTTGCCCGAATTGCTTTCGCTCTTTCGCCTGTTTTGCCGCGAGGGCGATGCAGGTCTTCATGCCACCAACAGCTCCGCCACCAAGGCCTGTGCGACCGTTGTTGAGGATCGACATCGCCATCATGAATCCTTTGCCTTCCTCGCCAAGCAGGTTTTCCTGAGGGACTTCAACGTCGGTGAAGTTGACGGTTGTAGTCGACGACGCCCGAATGCCGAGCTTCGCCTCTTTTGGACCCGAACTGACGCCCGGATAGGCTCGTTCGACCATGAACGCCGAGAGTTTTCCGCCATCGCTGTCCGTGCGAGCGAACACCGTGTAGAAATCGGCAATTCCCCCGTTGGTGATCCATATTTTCTCGCCATTGAGCGTCCAACGGCCGTCCGGGTTTTTAACTGCCTTGGTTCTTATCGACGCAGCGTCGGAACCGGAGCCAGACTCGGTCAGACAATACGCGGCGATCATTTCGCCGCTCGCGAGTTTCGGAAGATACTTCTGTTTTTGAGCATCAGTACCGAATAACAGCAAGCCCTTCATGCCGATAGAACTGTGTGCACCGACGGTTAATGAAGCAGAGCTGTCATAACGAGCACATTGCTGCAGCACCCGTGAATAGCCTGAGTTCGATAAGCCAATTCCGCCGTATTCCTCAGGAATTATCAGGCCGAATAATCCCAGCTCGCGCAGGCTCTGAATAAAATCTTCGGGCTGCGCGCCGCTTTCGTCCCACGCGCGAAATTCGTCCTGCCTGTTTTCGAGAAAGCGGTCCACGGATTCCAGCACCATTTCCAGCACTACTTCCTGGTCCGCGTCGACCGTCGGGAATGGCCAGAAATGTCTCTTGATTATGTTGCCATAGAACAGCGATTTGGCAGGGCTGACTTCTTTATCAGCGTCGAATTCTTCCTTGATCTCGATTTGACCATCGGTAGCTGGATTCGTATTCATTTGGCGGGCCCTCACAATGTGATCATTCGGGTAGCAGTGTTTCACAACAGGCCTGAGAGAGCTTAGCAATTACCAGCGCAGGTAATCGTAAGTAGAAACGTGTACGGGCCGCCCGGGGTCACATTATCGTCGACTCAGACCGCCAGTTATAAGAGCGCGGCAGCGTACCTGGCGCCGGGAATTGAGACGTGCCCTCCACGCTACGCGCCCGGTTGACTCCCGAATTAGAGACGTGCAAAACGTTCGCGCTGAGCAGAAAATAGGGTACTGTCCAGTGACTATGCTCACTGGTCAGGTATTTATGCCAGTTCGCTCGCGAAGCACTCACATGACCGAAGTCCACAAATCTTCAAGCTACCCGCCGGCCGAAGAACGAATCAATATTTATTCGCACGGCTTGGGACTTATCCTTAGCGTCCTCGCACTCCTGGCAATGACTGTCAAAGCACAAGGAATGTTGCAGGTAGTCAGTGTATTGGTATTTTCGGCAAGCCTGATCGCTCTGTATGGCTCGTCGACGATCTACCATGGAACGACCGATGCTGTGCTGCGAGCCCGGCTTCGCACCGTCGACCACGCCATGATCTATGTACTGATCGCCGGCACTTACACGCCGTTCTCACTCCTGATACACAAGGGCGCCGCCGGGTGGGCGATCTTCGGCGTGAGCTGGGCGATGGCCGCCACCGGCATAGTCATCAAATTGTTTCATACGGGTCGCTACGACAAAGTCTCGACAGCCATGTACGTTTTCATGGGCTGGGTCATCGTCTTCGCCATCAATCCACTCATCGCGAATTTTTCGCCTGCCGGCCTGACCTGGCTGTTCGCGGGCGGTGTCTCCTACACGGTCGGCGCTCTTTTCTACAGTATCCGCAAGTTGCCCTACGGCCATGCAACATTTCACGTCTTCTGCCTGCTCGGCAGCGCGTGCCA
>JALHUQ010000192.1 GCA_022866645.1 Woeseiaceae bacterium
AGGAACGAAAACATCAAGTTTGCAGGCCTCGACAAAGCGATCGACGAACAGCGCGAAGAGGATCCGGCGATCATCTTTACCGTCAAAAACAGTAATGGCGAGGTTGTAAGGCACATCGAAGCACCGGCAGAGGCCGGCTTCCATCGCATCGCCTGGAACCTCCGCTATCCGGCGCTCAATGCCTGGGTGCCTATCGTTGAGGGCGAAGAACAGCCTGAGAGTGCCGGCGTGCTGGTCGTGCCGGGGACGTTCTCAGTATCGATGCAGAAGCGGGTTGACGGCGTACTAACGGATCTGGGCCAGTCTCAGACGTTTGAAGTGGTCTCGATTCGTGAGCCCACACTGCCTGGCAGTACGCAGGGACAACGGGTGGTATTCGAGAGCCAGGTGGATGAACTGGCACGGGCCGCCGATGGCACTGTGAAATCGATTGATCAGGTCAACCTTGAACTGGACGCGGTAAAGCTGACCCTGGCCCGATCGACAGCCGATCCGTCCTTGTTCGAGATCGCGGACTCCATCCAGGAACGTCTGCTAGCACAGCGCGACCGCCTGAGCCGGAACGAAACCAGGGAGTTTTTCCAGGAATCCTCGGACGTGACCCTGGGTGAACGACTGTGGCATGTGCGCTTCGACGCGGTGTCTGCAGCGTATGGGCCGACGCCGTCGCAGCGCGAATCCTATGCCATCGCGAAGCGTTTGTATGACGATGCAGTGCAGAAGCTAGGGGTCCTTGTTGATGGCGAGTATGCGGGGCTTAAACAGGCGCTGGATATGGCTGGCGTGCCCTGGACACCGGGGCGTGGGGTACAGTAGGGGCCGAGTTTTTCCTTTAACAGCAACGAGAACAACGTGATCAAGAGACTAGTGCTGGTACTGCTTCTTCTTACTGTGCTGTTTGGCACAATTTTCGGCTGGAAGTACTTGCGGCAGCAGCAAGAGATGGCAACCATGAGTGGCCCGCCGCCGGCCGTTGTGTCAACTCGCACCGTCATGCGCGAAAGCTGGCAACCGGCGCTGAAGGCGGTCGGCAGTATTACGCCGGTACGCGGCGTGGTCGTCTCCGCAGAGGTGTCGGGCGTTATTCGCAAGATTCACTTCGACTCCAGTGATCGGGTGCCGGACGGCGAACTGTTGGTTGAACTCGATACCGAAGTCGATCTGGCCGAGCTGGCCGCATTGCGGGCGGATCGCCGGATAGCCGAAATTACCCGGGATCGTTTCGCAAAAATCTCGACCCAGAATCTGGGGTCACGCTCCGACCTCGACCAGTCGCAAGCCTTACTTGATCGCGTCGACGCCGAAATTGCGGCCAAGGAAGCAATGATTCGCAAGAAGGCCGTGCGCGCGCCGTTTGCCGGCGAGCTCGGAATCCGTCGAATCAATCCAGGCCAATATCTTGCGCCGGGCGACACTATCTCAGAACTCGTCGAGCTCGATCCCGTTTACGCCGAATACGCGCTACCCGAAAGATTTCTCGCAGAGCTCGCGGCCGGTCAGTCCGTAGTCGTGCGCGTGCAGGCGTATCCTGACCGTGTGTTCGAGGGCAAGATTCACGCCATCAGCCCCAACGTCCAGGCAGAGACGCGAAGCGTACTGGTACGCGCGCTGATCGCGAATCCGGATCGTCAGTTGCGACCCGGCATGTTCGCCGAAATTGAGACCTTGCAGCCGGTTCAGGAAAACGTGCTGACGCTGCCCGAACGGGCGGTGACTTATAACACCTACGGTGACTCGGTTTTCGTTGTGGAAGAAACTGACGGCGGCCGCACGGTCCGGCTTGTACAGATCGAAACCGGCGACGTGCGCAAAGGTCGTGTCGAAATAAAGCGCGGCCTCGAGGCAGGTACCGAGGTTGTGAGCGACGGTCATAACAAGTTGCGTAACGGGGCGTCAATCAACATCGACAATTCTGTGGATCCGGATGCCGCGGACCCGCGTAAATGAAATTCACTGATCTGTTCATCCAGCGTCCGGTGCTGGCCAGTGTCATTAGTTTGCTGATTCTGGTTGTCGGGTTGCGCTCCATAACGGCGCTCGAGCTACGCGAATTCCCGGAACTCAGCAACACGGTTGTTTCAGTCACAACCGTCTATCCGGGCGCCAGCAGTGAATTAATGCAGGGTTTTATCACCACGCCGCTGCAGCAGGCGATCGCTGAGGCCAGCGGCATTGACTTCCTCATTTCGCGCAGCTCACAGAGTGTCTCGGTCATCGAAGTGCACATGGTGCTGGACTACGATCCCAATGCTGCCGTTGCCGAGATCCAGGCGAAAGTAGCCAGTCAGCGCAGTACCCTGCCAGCCGAATCTGAGGACCCGGTGATCGACTCCACGACCGGCAGCCAGACCGCGTTGATGTATATCGTTTTCTACAGTGAGCAGATGAGTTCTTCTCAAACGACAGATTATCTGTTTCGTGTAGTGCAACCGAAACTGCAGGCAATCCAGGGAGTCGCCAAAGCGCAGCTGTTCGGCAGTGGGTCTTTCGCGATGCGCATCTGGCTCGACCCCGAACGCATGACTGCCCTCAATGTATCGGCGCTGGATGTCGCGGACGTACTACGCACGAACAACTTTCTCGCCGCGGTGGGCCAGACCAAGGGGACCTATGTACTGACTAACATGTCGGCAACGACGGATATCGCAACCGAGACTGATTTTCGCCGTCTCATCGTCCGCAAGGATGAGCAAACGCTTGTTCGTCTTGAAGACGTTGCCCGCATCGAACTGGGGTCGGAGAGCTACGATTCGATCAGTTTGTTCAACGGTACTCCGGGCACGGTTATCGCTATCGAGCCCGCCCCGGGTTCGAATCCGTTGACGGTCGCGCAACGCGTTCGCAGCGAGATGGAGGACGTCAAGGCACAGTTGCCGGCCGTGCTCACTGCGGACGTGGCCTACGATGCCAGTGTCTATATTGAAGATTCGATTAAAGAGGTCTTCAAGACCCTCTTCGAAGCCCTGTTTGTCGTGCTCGTCGTTATTTACCTGTCGCTGGGTTCTGTTCGCGCCGCGATTGTGCCGGCGCTCGCCGTGCCTTTGTCCCTGGTCGGTGGCGCCTTCCTCATGTTGCTGATGGGGTTTTCGATCAATC
>JALHUQ010000193.1 GCA_022866645.1 Woeseiaceae bacterium
CCAGCTCGTTCGTGGAGATGCCAATTACACGCTCGTGCAGGTCTCAATTAACGACATAATTATGGTGTTTGCATTCGCACCCATAGCAGCGTTCCTGCTCGGCGTCACTGACATAGTAGTGCCATGGGAAACTTTGCTTCTTTCTGTCATTCTCTACGTTGTCATTCCGCTTGCGGCCGGCTACATCACACGCAAATTGCTGGACGACTCCGGCAATCATGAACGCATCGCGACTTTCTCTGGCAACGTAAAACCCTATTCGATCATGGGACTTTTGGCCACTGTCGTGTTGCTGTTTGGATTTCAGGCGCAAACGATTATTGACGAACCCATGGTCATTGGCCTGATTGCCGTTCCTCTGCTGATTCAGAGTTATGGCATCTTTATCATCGCCTACGGTTGGGCGTATCTGTGGCGCGTGCCATTCGATACGGCAGCGCCTGCGGCATTGATAGGAACATCGAATTTCTTTGAACTGGCCGTTGCCGTTGCTATCAGCTTGTTCGGCTTGAACTCAGGCGCGGCTCTGGCGACCGTTGTGGGTGTCCTGGTCGAAGTTCCGGTCATGCTGTCATTGGTTTACTTCGCAAACAAAACGCGCGAGTACTTCGTCCGACCAAAGAAGAACAGACAATAAAAAACCGGGGCGGCGTGAACCACCCCGGCTACATCACACTGGCGCGTCGCTAGGCGACTTTAATAGTGTGACGTTCAGCTACCTCAAGCTTGGGAAGGAATACTTCGAGAATGCCGTCTTTGAGTTCGGCGTGGACCTTATCGGCATCCACTGAAACCGGCAAAGCGATAGTTCTCATCAACTTGCCGTATCCGACCTCGTGACGATAGTAGGCATCCTTCTTTTCTTCCTCCTCAAACTTTCTTTCAGCCTCAATCATGAGTCGATCGCCCATGACCGTGACTTCGATGTCATCTTTCTCGACACCGGGTAGCTCACCGCGGACAACGAGCTCCTTTTCATGATCGATAACGTCCAGGCGAAAACTGCGCTCGTAGTCAACACCCATCGGCCATCTCCATGCCAGTGGCTCAAACGTCTCCATCCAGCGGCGTGGTGGGAAGTCCTCAAGGAACTCCTCCATGCTCTGGGTGCGAGGCATCGCCCGTTTTACATCAACAAACCTCTTATCGGGTTCGAATCTGCTCAGAATGGACATTTCATGCACCTCCTTCCCATTGCGGCGCTGACGAAGGTCCGCCAGCACATCCTTTGTACGCCTTGCCTGTCAATTCGGTATTCGGAGATGTTCGGATTGACACACTTTTGGGCAACGGGCAAAAATGGCGATGTTGTTGCTGCCCGCGAGAGCGTCCAGTACCATTCTGCGCCGATAGCCCTGCCATCCGACGACGCGGAGATTCTCGGTGACCAAACCTGCCGACGCTAAAAACGCACCCCCGACGATTTCGTTCGGGCCACGAGTGCACAAGTCACCGTACTTTGATGCGACGCTGCGTTACGGTGCGAAGTCATTCACAATTTACAATCATGTGTACATGCCAACCTGTTATTCCAGTCCGGTCGAGGAATACTGGAGTCTGGTCAATGACGTCACGCTTTGGGATGTCAGCTGCCAACGTCAGATTGAAATAACCGGGCCTGACGCGTTCCGCTTCATCCAGTTTCTGACGCCGCGTGATATGTCCCACTGCGAAGTAGGTCAATGCAAATACATGATGCTCACGAATCAGGATGGCGGCATCGTCAACGACGCGATTCTGTTGCGTGTACGTGAAGACCAGTTCTGGTTGTCGCCCGGCGACGGTGATGTGCTCATGTGGGCGTCCGGGGCGGCAGTGAACAGCGGCATGGATGTCCGGGTTTTCGAACCGGACGTTTCGCCCTTGCAGTTACAGGGACCGAAATCTCCGCACGTGGCCAGAGACTTGTTCGGCGACTGGGTGCTGGATATGAAGTACTACTGGCTGAAGGAAACCACCCTCGATGGCATTCCCCTGGTCATTTCCAGAACGGGCTGGAGCGGCGAACTTGGCTACGAACTTTATCTGCAGGATTCGACCTGCGGCGACGTGCTTTGGGAGCGAGTCATGGATGCGGGCAAACTCTACAACATCAAGCCGACCGCACCCAACACGATTCGCAGCATTGAAGGTGGATTGCTCTCGTACGTCTCGGACATCACCCTCCAGGACAATCCGTTCGTCATCGGCATGGACAAGTTCGTCAATCTCGATCAGGACGATGATTTTATCGGCAAAGTGGCATTGACGAAAATCAAGGCTGAAGGCGTAAAGAGACGATTAATCGGAATCGAAATTACCGGCGCACCGCTGACAGGCTCGAATGAACATTTCTGGGCAGTTAGCAAGAACGGCGAACAGATCGGCCACGTTACGCGTTGCGTGTACTCACCAAGGCTGAAGAAGAATATTGGCTGGGCCAACGTAGCATCGGAGTACTCATCGATCGGTACGAAGTTCTATGTTGCCGCATCCGATGGCGATCGTCATGCAACGGTGTGCGAGGCGCCGTGGGTCAAGGCCGAGATCAGGATTCCGCCGCTCGACTGATTTGATAGATTTTCGTTTTCGTTACGATTTGTAATTTTTGGCATGTTCTCGCATCACGATGGGCACAGTGCTGCACGTGCCGCCGACGCTGCTAAGTCGAAGAAATAGCATGCTCACATCGAAATGTCGGCTTTGTGCGTAGCCGTCATTCCAAAGCATCAGATTGTTCTTTGCGTGTTCGTCTCCGTGGTTTTCAGTTCCTTACGAACGCAGACCAGCCCTGCGTCGTCAGGGTATCGACTAATAGTGAATCCGAGGTCTCTGCAGAGGAGGAGCATATTTTTGTTCGCCCTCAAAACGATGCCCTCTATTCGCTTGAAACCGGAATCTTCCGCCACGTTGAATAGATGGCGTAGCAGCTCGCGCGCGATACCGCGCCCCTGCCAATCGTCAGCGACAACGACCGCAAACTCAGCGGAATTTTCGAAACCTCCTGGCGCATATCGTGCCACGCCGATCTCAAGCTCCGCCGACTCGGATTGTACGGTCGCTATGAGCGCCATCTCACGCGGATAATCCACTTGAGTAAACCGATCCAACATCTGCGGGGAGAGTTCTTCAATAGCCGAAAAGAACCGAAAATATTTGGAGTTGGACGACAGACCACTGACGAATGCTCGCTCGATCTCACGGTCTTCAGGTTGGATCGGGCGGATCGTTACTCTGCTGCCATCGTCTGTGATCCACTCATGTCTGATAGGAGGAGGTTGCATTTCGAATCCGTTACTTACCGATGAGCGACCACTTCACTTCAGTAGCAGCCAGTCAACAGTTTATCACCTAAACGTCTGCTTTCGGCGGTGGCCGCTTTATGGCTATTTCTTCGGCGTTCCTGGACCAACGAAGAACCAACCAATCAATCCGACAAGTGGGAACAACGCCACGACCAAGACCCAGATAATTTTCTTGGTGGTATCGACGGAACCACCAAATATTTGCACAATTGCGAGAATTATGACCGTCGGGTCAACAGCAGTCGTTCGCTAAAATCGAGATTCTAGCCTCTGAACGGCTGACATCGGACGAATACCGGACGCTGACTTGCAGACACCAGCCCGACTAATTCCTCAACGGGCTACCGAAGCGCAACATGTGTTCGATACGTGCTCGCGTTTCGAGCGTCTTTGCCAAGGTCAGAAACGCTTTGCGTTCGAGACCGCAGATATCCTCTTCGCTCATCACGGTCCCGGCATCGACATCGCCGCCCGTAACGATCATGGCGATCTGCGCGCCCGTCGTTACGTCATGCGGTGTCAGGTGACCTTTCGCCGCAGCTTTCTGTAGCCACTCAATCATTTCCTGCCAAACGTCGCGACCGGGCATCGCCAGGGCTTCGCGTGGCCGCGTCGAATAATCGCTACCCATCGCGAGCGCGGCACGGGTCGCCGCATCCAGCAATCGGTCGCGATTCATGAGATAGGTATCAGTGCCATTACGGAACATGGTGAGTGGTTCCGCTTCCAGCGGCGACCGGGCTGTCTTGCCGTAGCCAATGTTCATGAATGCCTGCCACGCGCCTTTCGTGACGTCACCTTCTCGCTCCGCCCAGCGATACAGGGTTTCCTTGACGCCGCCGCCGCCCGGCACAACCCCGACCAGCGTTTCGACCAGGCCCGTAACGGAGTTCGCATGGAAGACGACTTTGTCGCAGTGCAGTAGCACTTCAAATCCGCCCCCCAGAGAAAGTCCGGATGCCGCGGCGACCACCGGTATTGGCGCATAACGCATGCCGAGAACCGTCTTTTGAAAATGGTGCAAGAAACTGTCGAGACCGTCCCAATCAGCATCGCGAATAAACTGCATCACACTATCGAGATTCACGCCGCATGAAAAATGCTGTGCATCGTTGTGAATAATGAGGCCCTTGAAGTTCTTGCTCGCGTGTTGAACCGACTTCGCCAGCAATGCCATCGACTCGCCGTCCAGGGTATTTGCCTTGCTGTGCCACTCGACCAAGCCCAGTTGTTCCGGCAGCTCGAAATAGCTCGCCACTTTGTTCTGAAATATCGGCGTCAGGGTCCTCCGCATTTCGGAAAATCGCGTGACTCCCTGGGCGCGACGCAGATCCCGGTAACGGCCATCCGCCTGCAAGTACTGCAGCTTGCCGCCAGACACGCGGTAGAAACTCTTCCCTGCTGCAGTTCTCACAAAGGCCGGCACATCGCGTTTTTCCGCTTCCAGCCGCGCAATGAAGTTATCCACACCGATAGCGTCGATCATCTCCATCGGACCCTGCAGCCAGTTGTACCCGAGCTTCATCGCATCATCGACGGCCACGAGGGATTCATTAACGTCCGGGACCAGACTTGCCGCGTAGCAGAGCGTTCTGGAGAGTATCTGCCAGGCATACAAACCGTATTGATCGTCAGTCTCCAGCAATTTCGTAAAGTCGCCGACAAGTTCCGCAATAGTCGCCACCGGAGGCTTCTCGTTGTTGTAGTCTCGATACCGAAAGCTGCCGAAGTCGAGCGTCTGTTTGCTGTTGCTGTCGGCCGGATCAGACCAGCGATAAAAACCGCCCTTCGTTCCTTTGTTGCCGACGTAGCCTTCACAAATCATTCGTGCCATGACGGGAATTTCAGCGGACACCTCATGGAACACATCATCCTCGGGCAGAATCGACACCAGGCTCGCAGCGACATCACTCATGAGGTCGATACCGATCAGATCGTACAGCCCGAAGACGCCCGTCTTCGGGATACCCATGGGTCGACCGAAAATGGCATCCGCCTCCTCGGGTGCAAGCCCCATCTGAAATGCCATGTGTAACGCCGTCTGTATCGCGAATACGCCAACACGATTGCCGAGGAATCCCGGCGTGTCGTTACAGACAACAATACCCTTACCCATGCGTTCTTCGTTGAACGCCTCGAGACAGTCAATAACCTCGGATCGGGTATCGGCACCACGAACGATCTCCAGCAAGCGCATAAAGCGCACCGGATTGAAGAAGTGCGTGATCGCGAACTCCGCACGAAACGCCAGCGGCATATCTTCAACCAGTAGCGAGATTGGAATGGTCGACGTGTTCGAAGTGACGATCGAGCCGGGCTTGCGAACGGCATCGATTTTTTTGTAAAGCGTCTTTTTGAGTTCCAGCCGCTCAACGATCGCCTCGGTAATCCAGTCGGCATCGGCGAGTTTATCGAGGTCATCTTCGATATTGCCGATAGTGATGCGAGACAGATTATCTTTGTGCGTCAGACCCGGCTGATTCTCGTCGAGCAGGCGCTCGATGGCGCGCGCGCCGTGTGCATTACGATTGTCGCCGTCCGCTGGGATGTCGAGCAACAATACATCGACTCCGGCATTTGCGAGTTGGCCGGCTATGCCGAGCCCCATGGTTCCGGCGCCGATGACGGCCGCTATCTTGATTTCGTACATGGGCTTCCGTATTGCCGATTCAGGACGAAGGATTGTTGGCGAAGATGAAATCTCGCAGTAGTTTTCGGCATTCGTCCGGCGCCTCCAACGGTACCATGTGACCGCTGTTTTCAATCACGTGCAACTCCGCGCTCGCGAGGTGCACCGCGAGTTCCACACCGGCTTTTCGCGGCGTCATGCGGTCTTTGCCACCGAGAATGACCTGTATCGGACAACGGATCTTTTCCGCGGCGGGCTTGCCGTTCTTATAGGCGTCGCAGGCCCTCAGATCTGTCTCCAGCGCGGTGAGGGCATTACGCCGCATCGTTATCAGGCCGCCAGCGATCATGGAGTTTCCCGGAATTGGTCCTTGATGCTTGTGCCCTGCCTCGCCGAAGCCCCAGGAGATCATCATCGCAATCGCAGACTCCGGGTCGGTTTCGGCGGCCGCGATTAGCGCGGGATTAACGGGCGTCGCCAAGCCACTGGCGATGAAGGACACGGAGCGGACCTTGTCGGGATAGCGTGACGCGAACTCCAGAGCAATGAGACTGCCTTGTGAGTGGCCCACGACAGAGATGTTGTTGGCATCCAGGGTCTCGACGACGTTGTTGATCCAGTCCGCCATCGATTCGATCGATGCAAGGTCCGGGCCTTCCGAATTCGTGTGCCCGGGAAAGTCAGGGGCGAGAACCGCGTATTGTCGAAACGCGAAGAACCGCGAATGCAGGCCCCAGAAGGTGTGATCGAGTGCGCTGCCGCTAAGAAACAGGACTACCGGCTTGCTGTTGTCAAACGGCTTCCCACCCGTCGTCGCGAACACTCGCTTGCCATTGACCTCGAAGTACATCGTCAGGCGCCAGCGAATTTCTTGGCGGCTCGAAAGCCGTTTTCGAAATCAGCTTTAATGTCCCTGATATCCTCAAGACCGACCGAAAGTCGAACCATGTCCTCTGTGATTCCAGCAGCGATCAGCGCTTCAGCATCAATGCGGGAGTGCGTCGTCGTAGCAGGGTGAATGACCAGCGTTTTCGCATCGCCGACGTTGGCCAGGTGCGAAGCAAGGCTGACGTTCTCGATAAAGGCTTTGCCCGCATCGCGACCGCCTTTGACACCGAAGCTGATAATCGAACCCGCGCCTTTAGGCAGGTATTTTCTTGCCAGCCGGTGACTCTTATGCGACGGCAGGTCCGGGTGATTTACCCACGACACCTGGTCGTGATCGCCGAGGAATTGGAGCAGTTCATTGGTATTCGACAGGTGTTTGTCCATGCGCAGCGACAATGTCTCCAGACCCTGCAACAACAGGAACGCGTTCATCGGGCTCATCGAGGGTCCGATATCGCGCATTGCCTCCGCGCGTATCCGCATAGCGAAAGCACTCGGCCCAAACTCTTCCCAGATATTGAGCCCGGAAAACGGCGCGTACGGTGCTGTGATGGTCGGGTACTTGTCCGTTGCGCCCCAGTCGAAGTTGCCGCCATCGACAACGACGCCGCCGATCGCCGTCCCGTGACCACCCATCCACTTTGTAACGGAATGGATAGTGACGTTCACACCGTGATCAAAGCACTTGCATAAGTAGGGAGTATTGAAAGTTGCGTCGACCATGAACGGAAGATGATTTTCATGCGCAATATTGGCAATCGCTTCGAGGTCGAGAATATCAAGGCCCGGGTTACCGATGAGTTCGCCGTAGATCAGTTTTGTATTGTCTTTAATCGCCGTCCGAAATCCTTCGACGTCTGTTGGGTCCACGAAGGTCGTCGTGATTCCGAATCTCGGCAGGGTGTTTTTCATCAGGCTGATATTGCCGCCGTACATTTGCGACGAGGCAACAATATGATCGCCTTGCGACAGAATAGCGGTGATGGCACAAAAGGTCGCCGCCATTCCAGACGATGTACAAACCGCTGCAGACCCACTTTCTAACGCGGCGATGCGCTGCTCGAGGACCGCGACGGTTGGATTTGTAATACGACTGTAAGCGTGGCCCCCGCGCTCAAGGTTAAAAATGGACGCCGCGGTGTCGGTGTCCGGAAAAACATAGGAGGTTGTCTGGTAGATCGGGGTCGCACGTGCGCCGAACTCGTCGTCGACCGTTTGCCCGGCATGCAAAGCGAGGGTATCGAAATGATTGAAGTCGGACATTGCGTCAGACCAGCGCGAGCGCCTTGTCCAGGGCTTCGATCAGGTCCTCAACGTCTTCGAGACCAACGGAGACCCGCACCAGGCCGTCGATGATGCCAACACGAATACGTTCGGCTTCTTCGACTGCCGCGTGGGTCATTGTTACAGGATGCGTAATCAACGACTCGACTGAACCGAGGTTTTCGGCGAGACTGAATACGTCGATGTTGTCCATGAGTTTCTTGCCTGCGACAAGACCGCCCTTCACTTCAAACCAGAGCATCGCCCCGTAACCGCTGGCCTGGCGGCTGGCGAGTTCGTATTGCGCGAACGACTTCAGTCCCGGGTAGCAGACCTGCTTGACTTTCGCGTGGCTTTCGAGAAATTCGGCAATAGCCATTGCGTTCGCGGACTGTGCGTCCATCCGCAACGCCATCGTCTTGCAACCCTGCATCGTCAGCCAGGCAACCTGCGGCGACATGATGCTGCCGGTGCTGTTCTGTATGAAGCGCACGGCATCGGCATGTTTCTGCGTCGCGCATATTGCTGCGCCGCCAACCGTTGCGTTGTGTCCATCCATGTATTTTGTGGTGCTGTGGATCGATATGTCCGCGCCCAGTTCCAGCGGTCGCTGGTAGTAAGGCGTCAAAAAGGTGTTGTCGACCGCATGTACTGCCCCGGCCGCCC
>JALHUQ010000194.1 GCA_022866645.1 Woeseiaceae bacterium
GTCACACCGAATGGGCCTATCGTATTCAGCTCGCCTACGAATCAGACACGTTTAACGCGCTGTTCAATGTTCACGGTCGCGATCTGGACGGAACGGCTACCCTGTTCCGCGCCAACATCATCGAGCAAGGTACCAACAACTTTGTCAGCGGCTTCAATCCGGATGTCGTGAATTTCGACGGCAGGAATGCTCAGACGCTACAGTCGACCGGAATGCTGGCACGTTTGGAATGGATCCTGGCGAATGACCTGACATTGACGTCTATTACGGCGTACGAGCAGGTAGAAACCTTCAGCCGTGCCGACGTTGAAGGTGGCATTGGTTGCTCCTTCTGCGGCATTATGGGGCCGGGCTTTATTCCCTTCCCGGCACAAACGGCCGACGGCATTCCTGATCACAATCAGATCACACAGGAACTCCGTTTAAACAATGATGCAGCCAATAAGTTTCGCTGGCAGGCAGGTATCTTCTACTTCGATGAACACCTCGAAGTGGATTCCTTCAATTACTCGGATCGAACCGATGTCTATGACGGATTTGCCTTTCAGGAGCAGGACACGACGTCCTACGCGATCTTCGGTCAGTTCGACTATGACCTGAATGAAGACCTCACCCTGACTGTCGGATTACGATATTCGGATGACGAAAAAGACTACATGGCCGAGCGATCTGTCACGCCGTTTGGCGGGGCGAACCTGGCTCCGGTCTACCGAAACCCCTCAGACGATGATGTCAGCGGCAACGTCAGCCTGCATTACACCATCAACAACGACGTAAGCATCTACGGTCGGTACGCTCGCGGCTTCCGTGCTCCCAGTATCCAGGGTCGAGTGTTGTTCGGTGACGCCGTCACGGTGGCACAATCAGAGACAGTCGACTCGATCGAGTTCGGCGTCAAGAGCCAGTTGCTCGACAACCGCCTTCGCTTGAATGTGGCGGTCTACTCCCTGGTTCTCAGCGACCAACAGCTGACTGCCGGTAGCGGTGTCGCAAATGCGAATCAGCTGGTCAATGCGGACAAGTCCAAGGGCCACGGTGTCGAAGTCGACATGGAGTATATCGCGACCGAGGAACTGTCATTCATGCTCGGCGTCAGCTACAACGCGACGGAAATTGATGATCCGAATCTGTCGATTCTGCCTTGTGGCGCGCCTTGCACCGTATTGGATCCGGCCGGTTCATTCGCGGGCAGCGTTTCCATTGATGGCAACGACCTGCCCCGCGCACCGGAATGGATGAGCAACTTCCTGGTTCGTTACGTCAAGCCAGTGTCGGGTGGCGACCTGGTTCTGCAGACGGACTGGGTATACCGCAGTGACTTCAGCATGTTCCTGTACGACTCCCGAGAGTTCCACGCTGACTCCTTCCTTGAAGGCGGTGTGAACATTGGATATGTGACGGAGCGCTGGGAAGTTGGCGTGTATGGCCGAAACATTACTGACGAACTCAAGCTGATTGCAGCCATCGACTTCAATAACCTCGAAGGCATTATCAACGAGCGCCGCACCTACGGCATCGAGGCGACTTTCAGGTTCTAGTCGCTGCTTGAAATTGCAAATCAAAAGCCCCAATCGGCAACGGTTGGGGTTTTTTTTATGCCAGAATAGGTCCATGAAAAAGTCAATCCGAAATACTGTTTGTACGTGCCTGCTGTTGGCGATCGTCGCATGCACGCAGGCGCCAGCGCCCACGGCCGACGTACCCGGGAATCAAATTGACCTGATCGTCCTCGGCGATCACGTCGTTAGCATGGATGCCGCTGGCACGGTTTATGAACACGGCGCCGTCGCCATCGATGACGGCCACATTGTTGCTGTTGGCCCCGCCGATGCCATCACCGCAGCATATAGCGCGGTCGAGACGCTCAACGGCGAGGACCGCGTGGTGATGCCCGGGCTGGTTAACGGACACTCGCACGCGGCGATGACGTTGTTACGCGGCGTAGCTGATGACCTGGCCCTGATGGACTGGTTGAACAATTACATTTTTCCAGCGGAGGTGCAGTTTGTCGACGCCGAGTTCGTTCGCATCGGGACTGAGCTTGCGTGCTGGGAAATGATTCGCGGCGGCACAACCTCGTTTGTCGACATGTACTACTTTCCGGACACCATCGCCGAGGTCGTCGATCGCTGTGGCATGCGCGCTTTGATATCGGCCACCGTTATTGATCAACGCAGCCCCGATGCTGAAAACGCTGCCGACTCAATCAATAAAGGCATCGGTTTTATCGAACGCTGGAAAGGCAAGAACAGCCGCATCACGCCGATATTCGGGCCGCACGCGATCTACACGCTCAATGCGGAGCAGTTGAAGGCTACGCGTGCCGCGGCGATCGAGCACGGTGTCGGCATCAGCATCCATATGTCCGAGTCGCCTTTCGAGTTGCAGTATTCAAAGGACACCTTTGGCATGACCAGCGTCGAACTCTTTGACTCTATTGGTTTTTTTGACGGCCCAACGATCGCTGCGCACATGGTGTGGCCGACCAGGGCCGAGATTGCGATTCTCGCCGAGCGAAAGGTGGGCGTCATTCACAACCCGACATCCAACATGAAAATCGCTTCCGGCATCTCGCCCGTAGCCGAAATGCTGCAGGCCGGCGTTCGCATGGGCTTAGGCACCGACGGCGCTGCCAGCAACAACGATCTGGATATGTGGGAAGAGATGCGACTCGCTGCGCTGCTGCAGAAAGTGGATCGCATGGATCCTCAGGTCCTATCCGCTTCGACAGTACTAAGGATGGCAACCAGCGGTGGCGCGCTTGCGGTCGGCCTGGGTGACGTTGTGGGTTCTATCGAAGTCGGCAAACGCGCCGACATCATTCAGGTCGCGTTCGATGATGTTCATCATGTGCCGACCTACGATGTGATCTCGCACCTTGTGTACGTTACTGATGAGCAGGACGTCGCGTCAGTGGTCGTCGATGGAAAAGTTCTCATGCGAGAACACGAGATGCTCACTATCGACACGAAGCATGTCGCGGCGGAGGCCAATGCGCTGGCCGCTAAAATTCAGGCCGCACTAAAAGAACGCAATCAATAGAGTTGCCTGAATAGTCGGCCCTGAAGAAGTCGTAAGGAGCCGAAAGCATTCAGGAAACGTGAGTGGACGATAATATTCTTTGCCGCAGGTGCGAGTGTTGACTGAGATTCGTATATTAATCATTGGCGGCGCATCGCTCGATACGCTGGACGGCGCCAGTGATTTGGTAGCCGGTGGCGCGGGCATGTATACCGCCATGGCAGCGCAACGCAGTGGCGCGGCAGTTTCCCTGTACGCACCACGCCCGCACCCTGTTCCAACTGCGCTGCAAGCGCTCGCGACACGAGTTACCTGGCTCGGCCCGTCGATAGACCAGGAGGAGCTGCCACGCTTTGAGATCAGCTATCGTGACGGCCAGACAACCTACGTTAATTCCAGCTTCGGGGCCGAGGACTCACTGTCCCCGACAGGGCTGCCGGACGATCTTTCCGGTTTTCACTACGTTCATCTTGTCCCACTCGGCAATATCACCAGGCAGCTGGCGTTTCTGCGTGCCTGTCGTGAACGAGGTGCGCGACGGATTTCGGCA
>JALHUQ010000195.1 GCA_022866645.1 Woeseiaceae bacterium
CGTCGTCGACAGGCAAGCGGACCGTAGTTTCACATTCGGGCACCCGGACCGGGGCTTTTGTCAGTAAGATGCAGTTCCGATCGGTGCGAGAGAAAGCTATGAAGCTGCGCAACAAAATCACAGCGGGATTCGCGATATTCCTGGCTGTCGTGACGGCTGTGCTCGGCGTTACCCTCAGTTACGAATCATCTTGCGGGCCAGCGGCGTCGGCGCCCGATGGAGCAAAGCTTATGAAAGCTGCGCAGGCTCGTTGCTACGGCTCAGCAGACGTTATTGAGATAGTCGACGTCGCGAAACCCAATCCTGCGGATGATGAAGTTCTGGTCAAGATAATGGCGGCTTCCGTAAATCCACTCGACTGGCACTACCTTCATGGCTCGCCCCATTTCATGCGTCTGATGATCGGTATCGGGAGGCCCGATAACGCCAGCATGGGCGTGGATTTCGCCGGCACGGTCGAAGCCGTCGGCAAGAACGTCACGCGCTTCCAGCCGGGAGACGAGGTCTTTGGCGGCCGCGATGGCGCCTTTGCAGAATATTTGACAGTGCGTGAGAGCAGGGCTTTGGCAATGAAGCCGGCCAACATCAGCTTTCAGCAGGCGGCTGCAGTGCCTATCGCCGGCGTCACCGCCATTCAAGCGCTGCGCGATAAGGGAAAGATCGAAGCGGGCCAGAAGGTACTGATAAACGGCGCATCGGGCGGTGTCGGCACTTTCGCCGTGCAGATCGCCAAATCGCTGGGCGCCGAAGTTACCGCCGTATGCAGCACACGTAACCTCGAGCTGGTTCGATCGCTCGGCGCCGACCAGGTCATCGATTACAAAGTGGACGACTACACGCAAGGCGATCAACGCTATGACCTGATTATCGACATGGTGGGCAATCGCGGTTTGTTCGCAAACAGGAGAGTGCTGGAACGTGACGGGAAATTTGTCATCGTTGGCGGCGGTAAAGGCGACTGGATCGCGCCACTGATGGCTCCGATCAAAGCCTGGATGTTGTCTCCGTTTGTCGACCAGGAACTCGGAATGATGATGGCAGAACTGCGGCCGGACGATCTATCTGCCCTGGCTGACCTGATGCAGTCTGGCGAGCTAACGCCCGTAATCGACCGAAGTTATCGATTGAGCGAGCTTGCGGATGCGATCCGCTATTCGGAAGAGGGCCACGCGCGAGGAAAAATAGTCATCGATATGCAGTAGGGACACAACACTTCTTAGGAAACATTCATGAAATACCGTCACTTGGGCAAAGCAGGAATTCAGGTCAGCGAACTGTCACTGGGCTCGTGGGTAACTTTTCACAATCAGGTTGGTGTCGAATCCACCGTCGAATTGATGTCAGCGGCCTACGATGCCGGCGTGAATTTCTTTGATAACGCCGAAACCTATGCGGCCGGCAAGTCGGAAGAGATCATGGGCGCGGCGTTACGCAAACTCGGCTGGCGCCGTGGCAGTTACCTCATTTCGACCAAATTATTTTGGGGCTTGCATGAGGGACCCAACGAACAAAATACGCTGAATAGAAAATATTTGATTGAGGCCATGGATGGCTCGTTGCAGCGGCTCGGCATGGACTATGTTGACTTACTCTTTTGCCATCGGCCGGATCCGTCGACGCCGATAGAAGAGACCGTCTGGGCGATGCACAATATTATCGAGCGGGGCAAGGCTTTGTATTGGGGAACGTCGGAATGGGACGCGGCCGATATCGTGAGTGCTATCGACATTGCAGAGCGCCATCACCTGCACAAACCGGTAGTGGAACAACCGGTCTCCAATTTGTTTCAACAGCATCGTCTGGGTTCTGACTACAAGGTCATCTACGAAGATCACCGACTGGGATCCACGACCTGGAGTCCGCTGGCGTCCGGTCTGCTCACCGGGAAATAC
>JALHUQ010000025.1 GCA_022866645.1 Woeseiaceae bacterium
GTGGCGATGAAGATGCCCCAGACTGACAATGGCATACGCATCAGCGTCATACCCTTGCACCGGGCTTGCAGTACCGTCGTGACGTAGTTCAGACCGCCCATCGAAAAAGCGACGATGAAAATCGCCAGCGACGCCAGCATCAGCAGGATGCCGACGTCGACGCCGGGCGTGCCCTGCGAAATGGCTTGCGGTGGATATAGCGTCCAACCAGCACCGGTAGAACCGCCGGGCACGAAGAAACTGGTGACCAGAATGATGACCGACAGCAGATACACCCAGTAACTGAGCATATTCAGGTACGGAAACACCATGTCGCGGGATCCGCACATTAACGGAATGAGGTAATTGCCGAAGCCACCGAGGAACAATGCCGTCAGCAGATAGATCACCATGATCATGCCGTGCATTGTGATGAACTGATAATAATTCTCGGGATTGATGAAGTCGAAGTCGTTCGGAAAGCCGAGTTGCAAGCGCATCATGACGGACAAGCCGAGTGCGATCAGGCCAACGAATATCGCCGTAAGTCCATATTGGACGGCAATGACCTTGTGGTCCTGGCTCCAGATGTATTTGGTGATGAACGTTTGCGGATCGTGATGTTCTTGCTCGTGGTCGCGATCAGCTATTGCAGCGTATGACATAAATTATCGACCTATAAAGTGTTGATGTAAGCGACGATGTCATCAACCGCCTGTTCGTCGTGCAAGGTCTGGCTCAGCAGTCCCATCTGGTATCCGTAGAAATCCTTGGGATGTGTGCCGCGCACGCCGGATTTGAAGTTTTGCAACTGGCGAGCAAGATACCAATCTGAGCTGCCGGCCAAGCGCGGCGCGTTCAGCGCTTGCTTGCCCATACCGTCGCCACCGTGGCAGTAAGCGCAGACCGTATACAGCTTCTGGCCATGCTCGGGGTCGCCGTCTTTGGTCGTTTCCGACGAGTTGTCGGGCAAGGTCTCTATGTATGCAACCACGTTATTGACGGCGGCTTCATCAGGCAATGTAGCTACCATGCCGATCATCTGTTGACCGAAAAGGTCCTTCTCATGCGTACCACGAAGGCCGTTCTTGTAGCTCATGATCTGACGTTTTAAATACCAGTCGGACTGACCTGCAAGCTTCGGCGCATTCATCGCCGGATTGCCCTGCCCTTCGGGTCCGTGGCAAGCTGCGCACACGGCAAATTGCGCCCCGCCAATGGCCGCATTGCCTGCCGGCCTGGCATTGTGCTCGCTGAACGTTGTTTGTTGCGCCAGCCAGTTGTCGAAATCCTTAGCCTCATCAACGACAACGGCACCACGCATCGCGAAATGTCCGATACCACATAGCTCTTCGCAGAGTAACTCGTAGCGGCCGGTCTTGGTCGGCGTTAACCACAGGAAGGTATTCATCCCGGGCACCAAATCCATTTTTACGCGGAATTGCGCGACCGTGAAATTGTGCAATACGTCTTTGGAGCGCAGCAGAAACTTGACGGGCCGATCAACCGGCACGTGGCCTTCAGGGTTGTAGACAACCACATCGTCCTGGCCGTTCGGGTCCTCAGGATCGATGCCGAAGGGGTTTTCTGCCGTAATGCGTTCTGCATCAACTTCGCCGAGTTTGCCGTCAACACCGGGATAGCGAAAGGTCCAGTGCCATTGCTGCCCGACCGCCTCAACGACATGAGCTTCTTCCGGCACATCCACGAACTTGGCCCAAACAAACAATCCCGGTGTCAGCATCGCGGCAACACCGACTGCCGTCAGCCCTGTGAGCCAGTATTCCAGCTTCTTGTTTTCGGGTTCGTAGGCCGCACGCGTGCCCTTTTTGTGGCGAAACTTGATGACGCAGTACGCCATGAACAAGTTAACAGAGACAAAGACGAATCCGGTTACGTAGAGAGTGATATCGACCGTAAAGTCCACCATCCCCCAGTTGGACGCCAACTCGGTAAATGTCCAGGGACTTAGCAGGTGAAAAAGAATGGAGCCGACGACGAGCAAAATCAAGACAACAGCGAAAGGCATACTTCATGCATCCTTTGAAGGTTGTGCGATATAAAACTCAGCGTACGAGCTACTCGCTACCAGTTTTCTTAATCTTATTCAGTTCGCGTTGTGGCTGTTTGATCTGTTTTATCCCGGTGCTGGACCGGGTCTGTTGGCGCCGGCGAACTGACCCCAGCGACCGAGGATAGTGGAATCCATAGGTATTTTCCACAGGTTCAAAGACCTATCTCTTGTTTGACCTTTTCTTCCGCTTTCTTCAAGTCCGATTGCAGGTCCAGGAGCTCCTGTTGCAGGGGCCCTGTCAGCATCGCCGATTCCGCCTTCCATTCGATGATTGGTGCCGTCGCTACTGCAACCGGCGACATATCCGGCGATACGGCCAAAGTATCGTCTACCTGCGAACGGAAATTGACAATCGCAATAAGGGTCAATGCCGCAGCGACGCCTGTCAGGCTGCTGGCCCACCAAAATACGGGCGGGCGTCGCTGGACTGCCGGTCGCACCGCTATCTCCGGCCTTACGCCTTGCAGTGACGCCGTGATTCGGCGATCGAGTTCATCCGAAACCTGCACTTCAATCAGTGCAGCATCCGCTTTCAGTTTCTTCGCGAGCTTATCCATAGGCTTCATTTCCATTGTTCTTGCGATTCATCTCCGTGTCCAGGGCCCTGCGCGCCCGTAACAGGTTCACCTTGGTCCAGGAGTCCGGGCGATCCAGCGCTATTGAAATATCGTTTATTGACATGTCTTCGGCATAGCGCAGCCAGGTCGCCGCAAAGACCTCGTCGTTGAGTACGCGGCGCGCACTGACCCAGAGGTTTTCGGTCTCTGACGCCTTGATACATTGCAGCATTGGGTCGCCTTCCTCGTCTCCCAAATCGCCGAGTTCGACAACACTTTGCGAGCGAATCCTGCCCGCGTTTCGGATCGCGATTCGGTACAGCCAGGTACTGAAACGCCAGCGGGAATCGTAGGTGTGCAGGTATCGGTAGGCGGCGATCAGTGTGTCCTGCAGCGCGTCTTCAGCATCAGCGTAACTCGTCGAACGAGTCAGCAAGAAGCGCAACAGGCGAACGCGATAGACGCGAACGAGGTCCGCGAACGCATCCGCGGACCCCGCTTTCGCGGCATCAACGAGTTGCTGGTCGTCGTCGTTGCTCATTAATCATTGAGAGTCGAGACGAGCAGCTCGGAATCGACGGCAAGCGAAATCGTGAGATTGTTGCCCTTTGCTTCCACCTTGGTGCCTTGCAGTACGGCAATCGCTTCAGCATCCATGTCGTCACTGAAGGCGAGCAGGCTGATCAGACCGCGAACGACAGACGCCAATGACTGCGCCATATCCGCCTCTGTCGTCGTCAATTGCGCTTCGAGAGCAAGCTTGTTGCCTGCTGCTGCGATGAGAAACGCCACCTGTTCGGTATTGCGCAGGATGTTGGAGTCCCAGCTGGAGTGACCGTCCTCGTCACTGTCGCCAAACGCCGCAGAATTCATGCCAGCCTGCAGCAGCGTCTTCTCCGCCGTCAAAATCAACATTGCGCCTTTGTGACCGCCGCTACCGGCGATTTTGCCGCCGCCTTTCAGCATGTCCTTCATCTGAGCTTCACTCGACGTCACGATGACTTTGCGGTCGAGCGCCATGCTGATCCAGGCCTCGTCTTCGAGCGAGTCGAACTGGATTTCAATATTGCCACCGCCAACTCGGGCTTTGTCGCCGTCGCCATCGCCATCGCCATTTTCATGACCATTGCCGGCGAAGCGGTAGTAGGACTTGCCGGACGATTTTTGCGCTTTGAGATCGCCCTCAGCGGCGATCATTGTCATCAGGCGGTCTTTGGACGTTTGACTGATATCGCCCTCGAACAGGAAAACGGGCCCTTGCCCTTCCAGCGAGTAGGCTGTCAGCCGGTCGAGTTCCTTGTCGACATCGACGCCGGTGTCTTCTTTAAGATCGTTGAAAATTTCGTCGACCATCCAGCGGTGGACGCCTTTGCCGGCATCCGTTGATCGCATCCGATCGAGATCAACATGAAAGTACCAGGTCGCCGTACCGGGGATGTCACTGGCATCCGCCGATGCCGGCCCGGGAACAGCCAGCAAAAGCCCGACGATCACAAGCCCCAGACCTCTGAATCTTAAATTACGCATCATTAACCCTCAAAGTTCGTTTCATACGGACTTATAGGCCGCGTCAGCTGTGTTGGTTACATCGATTCGGCTTTTTTACTCGTGAGCCAGCTGACGCCATAGGTCAGTATGAACCCGACGATGAAGCCCGGGATGGCTTCGTAGAGGCCGTGGAAGTCGTCCTTGAACCAGGTCAGCCAGGCGACGCTGGCAACAAAGCCGCCAAGCATGCCGGAAACGACACCTTCCCAGGTGATGCGTCGGTAGTAGAGTACGCCCACGACGACGGGACCGAAGGCGGAGCCGAGGCCGGACCAGGACGCCAGTACGAAGTCGAATATGACGCGCGGCTCCTGTATTCCCATTACGACCGCAATAACGCCAATGATCACCGTTACATACTTGCCGTATTGTGACAGCGTTTCTTCATCCTTCGTTGTGCCTATGATCTTTTGGTAGGTATCACGCACCACCGACGAAGATGCCAGCAGTAACAAAGAATCAACGGTCGACATAATTGCTGACAAAACAACGACCAACAGCATCCCGGAAATGACCTCCGGGAACAGATTGTTCGATATGACCGGGAATATCGTCTCGGCATCCTCCAGCCCCGGGAACAATGCGCGACCGGCAACGCCAGCAGTGACGGCGCCCGTGGTGAATACCAGCAAGACTGCCAGCGATACAATTCTGGCTTTCTTGATCTGGCCATCGTCTTCTGCCGACATATAACGGACCAGAAGCTGCGGCACGCCGATAAAAGGCAGGCCAACTGCTACGAAACTGGCGATCGCTATCCACGCTGGTTTGCCACCGTCAGAAACAGCAAACATGTCCAGCAACGATGGATCCTGTAGCAACAGATTGCTCTCTACTTCACTCCAGCCGCCGGACGCGATGACCGCGGCTGCGGGAACCACAATAAGGCCCAGCAACATGAGCGTGCCTTGCACAACATCGGTATAACAAACCGCCTTGTACCCTCCGACAAAGGTATAGCCGATAATAATTATCGAGCCCACAATCCCGCCGGTAGCGTATTCCATGCCGAGGAAGCTGTTGAACGCCTTGCCGGTGGCAACCATCTGCGCCGTGACATAGGCAGTGACCATCACCAGAATAATCGCGACGGCAATGCCGCGAATCAGGTGCGACTTATCAGCAAATTTTGCGACCAGAATATCGGGAACTGTAATTGCATCAGTCTCATCACCGAATTTTTTCAGGCGCCGTGCGACGATCCACCAGGAAGCGGCAACACCCAGAATCTCACCGACCACAACCCAGTAAGCTTGCACGCCAACGGCATACCCCATGCCGGACAGGCCGAGCAGCAACCAGCCGCTTTCTCCAGTCGCGTTGGTACTGAACGCAACCACCCAGTACGGGAGCTTCTTTCCTGCCAGGTAAAACCCCGCCAACGTGTGCGTTTCGCGGCGACTCCAGATTGCGAGAGCAGCAAGAATTCCAAGGTAAACAATGAGTACGATAACGGTCGTCGACATTTTCTTGCCTGCTTAGTCAATGCCAGCCTGATAGGAACCTATCGGTGAACCGGGTGGAACGGTAATCGGGGCGACCAGATCCAACAACGATGGATTAGTCCGCAGGCGATTAATTTCAAATTGTGCGAACTTGTAATGAGCGCTCAAAACATCGGACTTCGGCGATTGCCGGGCAAGCCAGGCAGCCAGTTGGTCCACGGCGTTGAGGGCGATGGCGCGAACCTCCCCGTCAGCGGACGGATTGAATGCCAGCCCGATTAGCGCGTACATGACCTGGCGGTCTGTTTGGCGCTGAATGGCTCCGCTCATTCCGTCGGAGCGTCTCTTTTTCCAGGTCGCATTGAGTAATGCTCCGGTCACTGCGTCGAGTCCGGGAGCACCAGCATTAGCGAGGCGCGCGGCACGAGCTGGTTCGAGCAGAACTGCCAGAGTCATGGCAACTGAACTCGCTGCCGGAGACTTCGCGTCGAAGACGGTGCCACTCGCTCCACTAAAGGTCTCGCGTGACTTCGGATCGTTCGGCGGTCGTGGCGGAATCATTGCGACGAGTTCGTCCGGGAGCTCAAGCATCGCCGGGTCCAGAGTGGCGATCAGCGCGTCGATCGCCTGCTGCTGCCGCTGCACCGAGACAGGTAGCGGTGTCGGCTGACCATCGCCACGCAAGTTGTATTTGAACTGCTGCCCGCCGATGAGCTTGGCCACGGCCTCGACCTGGTAACGATGTAGCAGGTAGATGGGGACGAGGACTTCTTCGATCGTCGCCAGCGGTCGGCCAATGCGAATATTGCGTTCGGAAAAATTGTTGAGGGCGATTTCGCGAACCCGCAACAAGTGCTCAAGTTCGGCGATAGCATCCTCACCGTTATCCCAGAGGTTGCCGTCCGGATGCGCCGTGGCGGCAGATCGCGAATCATTGTCAGAAACATACTTGAAGCCCGCAGCGATAGTCTCATCCAGAATTTCCAGCATCTCGGCATCCGCATCCACACCATCGGGAAAGTCCTGGTAGGCGTACAGAATCGTGCGCTTATCCCATGAGCCGATTTTGTCGTCGTAGGCATCGCTGAGATCGAGGCTGCCGTCGTCGCGGATCGCGATTAGTGGTGCGGGATAGTCCATCACGGACGCGCGATCTTGGGTACTCGCCGCAAAATTGTGTTCGAAGCCGAGCGTATGGCCAACCTCGTGAGCCGCGAGCTGGCGTATGCGGGCCAATGACATTTCCAGCATTTCGGGTGGCACCGCCTCACCGTCATAAGGCGCGAGCAGACCTTCAGCGATCAGGTAGTCCTGTCGTACGCGCAGCGAACCGAGCGACACGAGCCCTTTCAATATCTCGCCAGTTCGCGGGTCGAGTACTGATGATCCGTAGGACCAGCCACGCGTCGAACGGTGGACCCACTGAATAACGTTGTAACGGACGTCCATGGGATCGACGTCTGCCGGCAGCATTTCGACTTGAAACGCATCTTTGTACCCAGCGGCCTCGAATGCCTGATTCCACCAGCGGGCTCCCTCCAGCAAGGCAGATCGCACCGGTTCCGGCGCACCGCGATCGAGGTAATAAATGATGGGTTCGACCGCCTCACTCAGTGCGGCGGTCGGATCTTTCTTCTGCAGACGATGCCGACGACCGAAGTCCACCATCATGTCGTCACCAATGGCTGTCGCGTAGTCTCTGAACCCGGCGGCGTCGTATCCAAGACCGATCACTCCACCGCGCGGGTCGTAGGCCATGGGTTCGTAATTATCATCGGGCAGGCGTATGAACGAATGGTGGATGTGGACCGTTACTGCACCTGCGTCCGGCGTCACTGTCGACAGATACGGACCCGTAGGCTGGCCCGTGAAAGTCACGATCGCCTCCGCCTCACTGTTGTCAGGAAATCCTTTAGTGCGCGGCAGGAAGATTGCGGAACGCGACTCATCGACAGAATACGCACCCTCGCCGCCGTCATTCAGCCTTGCTGATATTCCGTGAGCGTCCCGAACAACGAAAGCGGTTGCGTCAATTATCGTCTTTTCGTGCGACGGTTCGAGATCTTCAAAGCCCCATATCACTGAACGGGCAAAACTTTGTTCGACCGCCTCGTTCTCATCGTCGTTACTGCTGCGCGCGCGATAGGCCAGATTTTCTTCGACGAGCAACACCTTGGGGCCGCTCTGGACAAATCGGACGACCTTGGTAGCGCCGAGCTGGCCGCGGTCCAGACCGATGTCATTCGAACCTATGCCTCTGGGCAGCGACGACTGGTAAATGAACGGTTGATCCAGATCACTGACATCCAGCAGTAACCTGCCGCTGTCGGCGTCCCAGTATTGATCAATGAAACCGTCGATGCGCTGGTAACTGTTCAGATCAAGATTGTCGTCTGCGCAGCTGCAATGCATCCAGCCAAGCACGAGCATTGCCAGAAAACTTCGTCCGAGCATGGATCCCCCTGAGCTGTTAGTCGCCCTATTTATCGCGTGTTATGCGGCCAGCGATAATGCCGGCGATCATCAGAAATAGTCCCATACCCAGAAGATATTCCGGGTAACTACGGGTAATGCCGCAATAGAAAACTCCCGATATCGCAACTACCTGAAACGCATTGATAAAGTTGCTGTCGCGACGCGTCGCTTTCGGAAAGCGAATTCTTGAAACCATCAGCATTGCGAGCACGAACATTAGCACTGGAAAATAGAGGTGCAATGGCAAGGACTCTGCAATTTCTCGGTGGTAAATCAGTACCAGCACGATGGAAGAAACCAACCCACCGCCGGCGGCGGTAATTGGAATACCCGTAAACCACCCTTTGGTCGTTTCCGAGGATGCGAGATTAAATCGTGCCAACCGCATGGCCCCGGCGAGAACGAATACGCTGACTGCGACGAGCAGCAGCCAAAATTGGTCTGTGTCGTACTCCACGCCGCCGAACACCAGTCCGGCATTCAGCACCAATACAGCCGGTGCAACACCGAAAGCAACGAGGTCGGCCATGGAGTCGAACTCTGCACCGAAATTTGAGGTGGCTTTGAGTAGTCGCGCCGTCACACCGTCCATCACATCGAGCAATCCGCACCAGACGATAATCCAGGCTGCAAGCTTCAGCTCTCCGTGTTGCGTAGTGATAATCGATGCCACGCCAAGCAGCAGACTCATCGCCGTGAAACTATTCGGTATTGTGTAACGCAACTTGATCAAGTACCCGTCTCCGCTTCGGCTTATTCGAGACGCGAGTTCGCGTCTGGCGGCTATTGTAACTGACGATCGCTGTTAAGTGCGGCTGCTAATAATAACGCCGCAGCTAGTTGGCTATTTCAGCCGCTACAACCTCCGCGGGACAACTACTCCCCGCCGTGTACGGCCCCATACCCGTGTTCACGCTGCCTAGCTGCCCGGGGGCAATCGGGCCGCGAATGCTGTGCCGCTCTTGCGCTGGCCGACCCGAACTGTCCGTGTAGCTGACAGCAACCTGCACACCGGTAATTTGTACGCCAGCGTCATTGCGCACGGTCACAACTAGATTGCCACTGCCATCCGCGGAACAGGCTCTGGCAATGTAAGCACCCGGGTTAGTAGGCAGCTCCAGTTTTACCAGCGCTGCAGTCGCCGCTTTGCCGTAATCGCCACCCGACTTCGCGACGACTTTGTAATGCTCGATCGCCGCGGGTAAATTTCCGCGCTTCTGTTCAATGTCACCCAGCGCAAAATGAGCGGGCGCTGTCGGCAGTAGTTCGAGGCTGCGGTTGAGATCGGATACAGCGCTGTCCGTGTTTCCCAGCTCTTTATTCGCGATGCCGCGTTGCAAGTGGTAGTAGAAAAAACTGTCACGTCGCTCTATCGCTCGACTGTAGTTGGTCATCGCCATGTCGTACTTATCGGCCGCCAGTCGAACATCACCGCGTAGCGCGTGGAAGTGCGCTTCGTCGCCGTAAAGATCGAGTGCCTTATTGGCCAGCAACAAAGCCTCGTCGTTCTTTTTTTCAGACAACGCTTTGCGGCCTTCGTCGTAGGCTTTGTACGCAGGCACCGTGGCCATCGTCTTTCGCATCACCGCCTGATATTCGTCGACGCCGTTATCACCGCCAACCGGTAAGGTAGTAGCGGTCGCAATGTTCGCCTGAACGCGCTCCTGTGACGGTGGGTGGCTGGCGAACAATCCGCTGAGCCAGTCGGGATTTTGACCTTCACTCAGGCGAACAAAGGTTTTCTGCAGCGATACCGCACCCTGCGGATCGTAACCGGCTTTTGACATGTACAGCATGCCGTAGTGATCCGACTCAAGCTCCGCACCGCGCCCGTACTTTGACAGGCCCAATTGCGCCAACAAATTCGCACCACCGGCGAACAAATTGCCGTAGTCACTATCGCTGGTCGCAATCGCCGTCGCGGCGACGCCAAGCTGCATCATCTGGCTGCGCGAAATTTGCTGCGCCGTATGGCGTGCCGCCGCATGGACGGCTTCGTGTCCCAATACGGCAGCCAGCTCCGCTTCTGATTGCAGCTCCGTCAGCAGTCCTCGATTGATCGCGATCTTTCCGCCGGGCAAGGCCCAGGCATTCGGCACCGAGTTATTCAGCACCACGAACTGGTAGGGCAGCGAAACGCCGCTTTCTGCGGCGACGCGACTTCCCACACGCTGCACGTAAGCCGACAACGCCGGGTCCACGTCGTAAGCACCGCCCTGAGATTGCTGCATGGGCAGGTAATTTTGCTTGCCCATTTCAATCCCCTGCGCGGAGCTCACCATCATGAGTTCAGTCTTGCCCGTAACCGGGTTCACCGCGCAGGCGCTCAACAACAAAAACAGTATTGCCAGAAGAAAAGTGTCGCGGCGCATGGTTCTACTCCAATGATTCATGGGCGGATTATACAGGCGACGCCGGGCGATACGCGGACTACCCGGAATACGGGGATACCCGCATACCCCGAACAGCGTTCCTGCGGCAAAATGTCGGCATGAAATCAACTAACCAACTGATTTTGAGCGAGTTACGGGAAGACCACCGTAACATGGCTATCATCCTCAACCTACTTGAAGAAACCGCCGAATCTACCGAGGCGGGTGAAGACCCCGATTTCCTGCTGATCGAGGAAATCATGCGTTACATGATGGTGTACGCCGATGCCGTGCATCATCCGAAGGAGGATCTGGTTTACGCGGAGTTGCGGAAGCATCGACCAGACCTCGCCGATGGGCTCGACGACGTGCCTGAAGAGCACTGGCTGATTGCGGCACTCGGAACGCGTTTGCGCTCTGACGTCGACGCGATCATCGCCGGGGCTGCCGTTCGCCGGGAACAACTGGTCGTCGACATCGACCAGTACGTCAGGCGCTTGCGTGAACATATGCACTGGGAGGAAGACGATTTGTTTCCCCGTGTCGATAAAATGATCGCTGAGGACGCCCACGGCTTTAACGTTGGCGACACTCTGCGAATCAAGGATCCGGTTTTCGAGCAGCAAATCGAGTTCGCATTCCGGCGCGTAATGGCGAGTCTGAAAGGCCGCTAGAAATACCAGGCCAGTTGCGCGAATACGCCGGCGTCGGTGGACAGATAATGACCCGGCAGGCCCGACTCGACTCCCCCGAATTCACTGCCGTTGTCGCCCAGCGGAATATTCAGACTGCCGAGCAAGGTCATGCTGTTCGAAAGGCTGTAGTGGGTGACTAACTGCATCA
>JALHUQ010000196.1 GCA_022866645.1 Woeseiaceae bacterium
GAGGCGCTTGGGAAGGAAATGTTTCCCGACGAAGAGGGATCAGTCGTCGGTAAGACCGTCTACGTCAACGATAACGATCCAGTGAACATCATCGGTGTTGTTGAGCGATTGCAAGCCCCATGGGCAAGCTGGACGGGAGTGGAGCGATCCATGCTGGTCCCGCAACGACGAACTTCGGAGTTTCAGCGCTACATCATCAGAACAGAGCCGGGCGCTCGCGATGCGCTAATGCCCCAGGTCGAGGAGCTGCTGTCGAACAGCAACAAGAATCGCATCATCCGTGACATGACCACGATGGAGCAGGTTCGCAAACTCGCCTATCTCGGCGATACAGCGATGATCAAGATACTCACATTCGTTGTAATCCTGCTGACGGTCATCACCGGCCTCGGCATCGTCGGGCTGGCCAGTTTTAACGTCAGTCGCCGCACACGACAGATCGGAATTCGTCGCGCGCTGGGTGCCAGCAAGCCGGCAATCGTCCGCTACTTCATGGTTGAAAACCTGGTCGTCAGCGGCATTGGCCTCGCGTTTGGCGGCGTACTTTCGGTTGGGCTCAACGTCGTTATGGTCGAGGCGTTCTCGCTGGAACCACTGGCCTGGTACGTCATTCCGATCGCAATGATTGCTCTGCTGTTGGTTGGCCAGGCCGCGGTAGCGGGGCCTGCAAGAAAAGCCAGCAATATCTCACCGGCGATTGCGACGAGGTCGTCTTAGAAGCGCACTCTGAGCGTGAGTTGAAATTGACGCTCCGTCGCCATCGGTGCAAGGCCATAGTAGACCCAGCCGTAGTGATGCGTCTTTATGCTCAACCATTCCGTGGCCAGACTGATGGTGTCCGAGTAGCTGTACTGATAGCTCAGCGTCCAGGCGTGGCCATTTTCGGAATTGTCATCTTCCTCAGTTTCATCATTTTGGCTGACGTCGAAATGATCGTAGCGGACGGAGACCCGATGCTGGTCAAACGTTCGGGTTAGCAGAGCAAAGTAAGCGGCGTACTCGACATCGACTGCGTGCGCGCTATCAATCACTGGGCCCATCACAGTCGATCCTGTCATCCACTGAGTTATCAGCCCGACATCGCCAGGCAATGTTGTCTGTACGCCGATGTGATTGAATATCGTTTTCCACGCGTACTGGCATTGCTCGATGGCGGTTGGCTCGGCGCGGTTATCGTAGTGCATGGCCCGCACCAGAAGTTTTTTCCCGAGTTGCCATTCCGCATTGAGGTAGTAGCCGACTTTGTTATCGATTTCCTGGAACGGCTCAACATAGGGGTCCTGCGCTTCGAACATCATGCCAGGCTGAATCTGCGGCAGCGGCGGCAACGGCAAATCGTCGCTAAAGCGACTTTGACGGTCATGTACCGACCAGCCCTTCCAGGCCAACAGCGATCCTGCCGGGTCATTGCCGATGAACGCCGCGAGATTGACGGAAAAAGTATGGGCGCCACCCAGACTCGCCGGCCGACGACTGATGGTGAATTCAGCACCTGTTGAGCGCAGCTCTTCGGCAACCCAGGTGTTGATTGCAGACGAGTTCAGCGTGTAGCGACTGCTCCACCCCGGGTCAACGTTTTCCAGGGAAATTCGCGGATAGAATGCACCAAGCTTCAAGCGGTATCGCGCGTCCGACTTCGGTAACGGCCGCCATTCAACATACGCTTGTGTGAAGTCTATCGCGCTGCCCAGATTATCGTCGTAACCCTCAAGAGCGATGTGCACCTTGAGTGTGTCAGCGACTCGCCCGTTGTAGTCCACGAATGCCCGGTTTAAGACGACACCGTCATCCTGGTAGCGCAGTTTGCCGACTGATCCTTCCGTCCACGACGGATGACCTGACATTGAAAGATAACCCGCATCAATGCCGAATACCGCTTCATGGCCGTCAACAATTTCGGCGGCGGTCGCGGTGACCGTCAGAACTGCCAGTAATATTGCGGTCGTTAGTACTCGTCCCATCCCACCGATTCCGACTGTCCGTCGTGCGGCGGACGCAATGATTTTTGGAGTTTGAACGTGACGTCGTCAGCCGGAATCGCGGAAACGCTTTGCACGAGGGGATCGTTTGAATCCCGAATTCGTGGGCTCCAGATATTGATCTCGTAGTTGCTCGCTGCATCGTCAACAGACAGTGAGATGCTGCCGTGCTCGTCTGTGAGCCCGAATACAGGCGTGTCAACGACAACAATGTAGCCGAGCATGTCATCGTGAATATTGCAGCCCAGCGTGACGACGCCGTCATGGGCAAATTCGACCGGCGCAGGAGGCGTGCCCTTGTACAGGGGCAACACGAAATTGTTCGGCCGCGAAAACGAATAGACGTGATGCGCAACAGCGTCGCTGTTGGGAAAACTAACCAGTGCGCCTTTCTCGACGATCAGGATGTGAGGCACAACTCGCACGTCGCGTTGATCCATCACTACCGGCTCCGGAGTTTCGCCTGCTGTCGATGGGACACCCGCCTGCTTGATAAAGACGGCAACATTTTGTACCGGCTGTCCATCGGACCCGACGACTCGGACCTCGATCACGCCGGCCACAGCGACGTTCATCCCCAGAAGGGCGATTAGCGCGCAACAAATATGCCTAGGCAGGAACCAGCCGCTCATACGTTTTCCGTTTGGATGCCATTATTTTTGCAGTCTAGAGCCGCCATCGGCATGCAACCGTGATCCAACGCACACATCATTTGACAATAAGCACTTAAACTAGATGAGCCTGCGATTTTTGCAGGCTATGCACGGTTTTTGGGACCGACAATGAAATTCCGGACAAGTTTTCGTAGCAAGCTGATGTTGTTAACCGTCGTCCCCCTGGCGGTCGCACAGATCGTTACGCTATTCGCGGTCATGCGGACCGTCGAAAAGGATGTCGATACGCGCGCACGCGAGTCGCTCATCGTCGGCAGTACCGTTGTTGCCGAGTTTCTAGCCAGTCGCGGTGAACAACTGCGAACCAGTGTCGAGGTGCTTGCTGCAGACTTCGGACTCAAGGAAGCGACAGCTACCCGCGACAAGGCGACGATACTTTCGGTACTCAAAAATCACAGCAAAAGAATCCACGCCGACATGGCGATGCTTGTGGACCTGAAGGGAAATACGGTCGCGAGTACGCTCGACGCAGCAGAGAATCAGTCCGGCGGTGGTCTTGGGATAATTGATGATGCCAGCCATCAAAAGGTCGAGACGACGGCCGTATTCGGCGATTCGGCGTTCCACGTATTCGTCGTTCCACTCCGCGCGCCTGTCTCGATTGGTTGGGTTGTTCTTGGGTTTCGCGTCGATCATCTTTTGGAAGACCGCCTCGCAAGCCTGACCGGCTTGAAAGTTTCGATAGTACCGACCGAAATGGCTCCCACTCCCGGACTGGTCACCGATGAGCAAACCTTGACCTACAGTCTGCCATTCGTCAAAGGCGGCTCTGAGTTTTCGGTGATGTTGCAGCGCTCACTTAAGGAAGCCATGTTGCCCTACGTCGAGGCGCGCCGCGGTTTGCTGATATTCGCCGGCATACTGTTGTTGTTGGTCGCTTTCGCGGGTGTCATGTTCTCGGCCACCATCGCCCGCCCACTGCGAACACTCGCATCGGCCGCACAGAAAATGATTTCCGGTAACTACGAAGGCAGCTTGCAGACAGCTTCCGATGATGAGTTTGGCGAGCTTGCCTCGAGCTTCGATTCTATGCGGCTGGCCATATCAGAACGCGAGCAACGCATTTCGCATCAGGCTTTGCACGATGCTTTGACGGATCTTCCAAACCGCTACAAAGTACTGCAAATTCTGACTACCGCCATCGAAAGTGCCAGAGACGACCGACGTAGTGTCGCCGTTCTGTCTATCCACCTGTCCCGAATGAATGAAATCTCCTCGACTCTGGGCCACAAGGCGTCGGATGAGCTGATTATTCAAGCCGCACGACACTTGCGCGTCAACCTTAAGAAAGATGACCTGCTCGGCCGCACGGGAACGAATGAGTTTGTGCTGGTCTTGCCGGGACGGGACGCTCAGTCTGCGCTGTCCCGTGTCGAACACATTGAACAAATTCTGGCTTCCGGCGTATCGCTCGACAACATTGATGTCGCGCTGCAAACGGTCGTTGGTATCGCTGAATATCCGGCGCACAGCAGCACGGCCGCTGAACTCTTACGCTACGCCTCCATCGCCAGAACAGAGGCTGAGATGAGTAAGGAGAGGATTCGGATTTACCAAGCCGGCCACGAGGACGAGTTTGTACGACGATTGCGGGTGGTCAGTGATCTTCGTGGTGCGCTGCGTCGAGAGGAAATAGAGGTCTGGTACCAACCGAAGATCTGTCTGCAAGAAGGTCGTGTCTGTGGAGCTGAGGCACTTGTTCGCTGGCCGCATCCTGAATTGGGTTTCCTGTATCCGGACGATTTCATTCCTGCCGCTGAACAAGCCGGTTCGATCGTTCATCTGACTCGTTATGTGCTGACGAAGGCCGTCAAGCAATGTCGGGAATGGGCTGATAAAGGGCTCGACTTGCACGTGTCGGTCAATTTGTCGGTACGCGACTTGCTCGACGAATACCTGCCGTATCATGTATTACAGATGCTGAAAGAAAACGGCGTAAAACCCGAGCAACTGACATTGGAAATTACTGAAAGCTCGATTATGGAAGACGTCGCTCGGGCCGTACTCGTACTTGAGTGTCTCCGCGATATCGGTGTGCGTATTTCAATGGATGATTTTGGCACGGGACATTCATCACTCGCACAATTGCGAAACATTCCGCTGGATGAGCTGAAAATCGACAAGTCATTTGTAATGACAATTATCAACGACGCGCAGAATGAGGCGATCGTGCGAACGACGATCGACCTCGCCCACAGCCTCAATCTGGAGGTTGTTGCTGAGGGCGTCGAAGACGAGGCGACTATGCGGCGCATCGCGTCGCTGGGTTGCGAACAGGCGCAAGGCTACTACCTCAGCAAGCCGGTTCCGGCAGACGAGTTTCTGCTTTGGGCCGACGCGTTCAAACCGATGGTCTTCCACGAGCGACGAAATTCAGACCGGGCTTTCGCCTCCTAGACGCAGCGCGCTGCGGCTAGCGCAGTTTGTTGCCAAACGCATCCCAGACTTCAACCTCGCCGTAACCTAACGCTCGTATCGGTTCTTCTATTTTTTCCAGTTCGCCAACGATCAACCACGTCAGCTTTCCTGAATCGACGATTTGCCGTGCGGCCGCGTGCTCGCCTTCAAGGCTGACGGCCGCAATTCGTGTCGCGGATGACTGCGCGTAATCAAAAGGCAAACCGTAGCTGTCGGAGTCAATAATGCTGCTCAGAAACCCAACGTTGGTCTCGAACGAGCCGGGCAATGATCGCGTTCGATTCAGTTTGATACGGTCGATCTCTTCTGCCGTCGCCGGTCGGGATGATACGAACTCATCAAATTCGCGTTTGATTTCCTGCATGCTTTCCGCCGTCTTGTCGGTCTGCACCTGGCCGCTGGAACTGAAGGTCATATCGCCGCTGGAGTTGCGGGCGATTCCGGAGTAGTAGCCATAGGACCAGCTCTTGTCCTCGCGCAGATTCATATTCAGCCGCGACTCAAAGCTGCCACCAAAGGCTCTGTTCATAATGGACAGCGTGGCCCACGTGTCTGCGTCGTAAGGGCCTATCGCCCTGCCCGCAACGATCGTGCTGGACGCGGCGCCCGGATGATCAACCAGGATTACGCGACCGCCCGAGGTATCCGTACGGCCAATGTCAGCTCGAGCCGAGCGGTTCTTGGCTTTCCATTTGCCAAAGGCATGGTTGACGGCATTGCTGGCAGTGGCAAGATCAATATCACCGATCATGTAGACCGTCATATTGTCCGGCGCGATTTCTGCCGCGTGCCAGGCTTCCAGCTTGGCACGGTCAACCTGCTCCACCAGCTCCGTATTCCAAACCGCGCCCATCGCGCTGTCCGGTCCATAAATGGCACGATCAAACAAGCTGTCAGCGGCCCGCGACGGCGCGTGCTGCAGATTGGACAGATACGCTAAAACCCGAGCCTTGATCTTTTCGAGTTCGTCCTCCGGGAAGGTCGGATTGCGGAGCATTTCTTCTGCAAGCTCGAGGGACGGCTCCAGGTTGCTCTTGAGAATGCGATAGTCCAGAGAACTCCGCTCGACGCCACTGCCGAACCTCCCTTCCATAGCGATTTTGTCCTTGGCCGCCGCCAACTCGTTCGCGTCGAACTTCCTGGTGCCTTTGTCCATCAGTCCAAAAACGAAGGTCGGCAATCCGGGCGCGTCGGCAGGAGCTGCCATGATTCCAGTATCAATCTGAAACGAA
>JALHUQ010000197.1 GCA_022866645.1 Woeseiaceae bacterium
CTATGTGTCGAGCAATGATCGCACGCGACGGACGGCCAGTCAGGAGTTCAGGCTTGGATCGGAGCAATGGTTAATCGGTGTTTACGCGTTCGATCTTGTCGACGAGATTCTGACCGTCAACCTGGGTGATTATTACGACCCTCTTTACGATTGGGCGGACACCCTCGATGACCGCTTTGGAAGTGAATACGAAGCGAGCAGTGTTGCGTTGTTTGGGCAATACGACCATGACCTTATGGACGCTACGCGGCTGTCTGCCGGGTTTCGAATTGAGCATAGATCGACCGACTACTTCGACACAGCGGGGTTGACGACCGCACCGTCAGAAACGATGTGGGGTGGTGAGATCGGAATTAGCCGTGACTTTAGCGCGCTTACGGCTTACGCGAGTCTGGCCAAGGGCTACAGAGCGGGCGGTTTTAATCTGGGTGCGGTACCGGCGGGGAAACGCGATTTCGGCAGCGAAGAAATGTGGACTATCGAAACAGGGATCAAAGCCTTGTTGTTGGACAGCCGGCTGCAAATGAATGCCGCGGTCTTTCAGTATCGCCGTAATGATCAGCAGGTCCGGACTTCGACTCAGCTGATCCCCGGCGATCCTGCATCATTTGTTTTCTTCACCGACAACACGGGCGAGGGGAATGCGCTGGGAGTCGAAGTCGACGCGCGCTGGTTTCCTGCTGACGACTGGGAGCTGTATGCGTCCCTGGGATTGATCGACGCGACCTTGCAAAGCGGCCGCGAACAGGCACACGCGCCTTCGTTTACCTTTGCCGCGGGAGTTGCCTATCGAGATCCCAATGGTTTTTTCGCAAGACTTGATGCTTCCGCAAAAGATGCATTCTATTTCGACGTCAGCCACGACCAGAAGTCTGAGCCCTACCAATTGCTAAACGCGCGGATCGGCTTGGAGGCAGAATTCTGGCTGGTGTCGTTATGGGGGCGAAATTTGTTTGATCAGAAATACGCCGTGCGTGGTTTCTACTTCGGTAACGAACCACCGGATTTCCCCGATACCTTGTACACACGATCTGGTGATCCGCGCCAGATGGGCATCACTATCGAAAGGAGGTTTTAGCTTATGCAAGTTGCAGTCGATATCAGTCTTTACCCATTGAATGAGAATTTCATAGCGCCGATCAAGAATGTCATTCAACGTCTGTCTCAGCATGACGGTGTGGCAATCGAATATAACCGGATGAGTACGCAGCTAAGAGGCGACTTCGACGTCGTAATGTCCGTGCTGACGGCAGAAATCCGGACAACGTTTGAAGATGTGCCGAAAGCGGTCTTTACGATCAAAATTCTAAACAACCCGCTTGCGTGACCTCCTGACAGAAATCGTCGAGCAAGCTCAGGCGCAATCAGCGCCGGAAATTATTGCCGTGCTTGCGGCGGTCGCCTATCTGGGCCTCGCGATTCGCCAGAACATAGGGTGCTGGTTATTCGCGGCGATCAGTACGGCGATCTATGTCTGGTTATTCGTAGAGGCCCGGCTCTATATGGAGTCAGTGCTCAATATTTTCTATCTCGTAATGGCAGCTTACGGATGGTACGTTTGGCGCAACGGTCGCAGCGCGGGTGTTGACAGCCCCGTAGTGACCTGGCCGCCGAGGACACATATTGCTGCGATCGCAATTATTGTCGTTTTGAGTGCCGCGAGCGGCTATTTATTGAGCGTGAACAGTGACGCGGCGTTTCCGTACATTGATTCCCTAACGACCTGGTCGGCAATCTGGGCGACGTTTCTGGTAGCACGAAAAGTGCTGGAAAATTGGTGGTACTGGCTGGTGATTGACATCGTATCTGCACTGATTTACTGGTCCAGAGACCTGCAACTGACCGCATTGCTGTTTTTGGTGTACGTTGTCATGATCCCGTTTGGTCTGGTTAGCTGGACCCGCTCGATGCGGGAGAATTGAGGTGACAGTGACCTTAACTCCTGAAGAGGTACTCGCCGGAATTCCTGGATGGGAAGGTGCGACGATTACCGAACTAAAAGGCGGCCTCACAAACAAGAGCTGGCGGATCGTCAACGGCGCGCGGTCCGGCGTTCTGAAGATTGATAGCGAACTGCGTGGCGAACCACTCAACACCCGATGTGCCGAAGCCTATGCCCAGAATGCTGCTGCCAGAGTCGGCCTCGCGCCGAAAGTCATACTCGCGAACGATGCAATGTATTTTTCTGATTACGTCGAGGGCACAGTCTGGAGCCGCAGCTGCCTCGATAAAGCGGGCAACCTTGAACTTATCGCCGCTGCACTAAGACGCTTGCACGCATTGCCGCTCACCGGACGTTCCTTTGATGCCAGTATCGCAGCGAAACGCTATGTCGAGAAAATCGTCGGCGTCGATGCCGGAGTCGTCGCGAAATGCACCGACATAATTTCCAGCATGCGTTTGCCACATAATCTTTGCTGTTGCCATAACGACCTGGTTGCGGAAAATATCATCACGACGCCGGATATTATGTTTCTGGACTGGGAGTACGCTTGTGACAATGATCCATTCTTTGATCTCGCAACCGTCGTTGAGCACCACGAACTAACTGACACACAGGTAACACAGCTGTTGAATGCCTATTTGGGCGGCGATGGCGAGCGTTGGCGCGAGCATCTGGAG
>JALHUQ010000198.1 GCA_022866645.1 Woeseiaceae bacterium
AGCGTTGTAACCATCGGCAGCTTCGATGGCCTGCATCTCGGTCACAGGCAGCTACTGGATCGGGTGCTGACCAAATCCCAGTCTCTGGGCGTGCCTTCCATTGTGATGAGTTTTGAGCCCACACCGAAAGAATTTTTTGCGGTAACGAATCCGCCCGCGAGACTCATGCGGTTTCGAGAGAAGTTCGACGCGCTCGCCGAATGCGGCGTCGATATTTTCTACTGCCCACGGTTCAACTCGGCCATGCGCGGCATTCGAGCTGACGCATTTATTCGACAAATCCTCGTACACGGAATGAATGCCCGGCACATCGTGGTGGGTGACGACTTTCAATTCGCACGCAAGCGAGAAGGTAGCATCGTCGATCTGTTGCGAACACAGCGCGCCCTGCAATTCGGTGTTGATCGGGTACCGAGCATCATCAAGGAGAATGTTCGGGTCAGCAGTACTGCGATTCGAGCCGCGCTGGCCGACGGCGATCTGGCGCGTGCGACAGCGTTGCTTGGGCGTCCGTATCGAATGTCCGGCAGAATTGTGCAAGGCAGGCAGGTTGGCAGAACGCTCGGCTTCGCAACGGCCAACGTTGATTTGAGACGGCGCCTGAGTGCCGTAATGGGTATTTTCGCCGTTCGAGTGTCGGGCCTGCCCGAAGGTTCTGTCGATGGCGTAGCCAGCGTTGGAACGCGGCCGACGTTTGATCTCATGAAGCCCATACTTGAAGTTCATTTATTCAACTTCAATCGCGATATCTACGGCGAATACATCCACGTTGATTTCATCGCACACCTGAGAGACGAAGAGAAATTCGAATCGATAGACGAACTGGTTGCGCAAATGCGCGAGGACGCCGAAAATGCACGATCTATTCTTGCCGCCACGGCGGTGTAACGGGACAGTATTTTGATTAAGACAGTGGACCCCGGTATCAACAACGGCAAATTCGTAACCCTGATGGTGGTTGCGATCGTCGTCGTACTTGTCGATCAGCTAACAAAATGGGCGATCGTAGAATGGATACCCTTGTACGATAGGGTCCCGCTCAATTCGTTCATCAATCTCACGCATCAGAAAAACGCGGGTGCTGCGTTTAGCTTTCTGGCAGATGCGGGAGGATGGCAGCGTTGGTTCTTCGTCGCACTGGCGACCGGTGTCAGTGCCGTAATCACGGTATGGATTTGGCGTATTCGAAACAACGGACAAATCGTGCTCTCGTCAGGACTGGCACTGGTACTCGGTGGTGCCGTAGGCAACCTGATAGACCGAATATTGCTCGGCCATGTGACTGACTTTATTCAAGTCTGGTTTGGCAGCTGGGCGTTTCCGTCATTCAATGTTGCGGACGCCGGTATTTCCGTGGGTGCCGCGCTGCTTATTATTGATGCGTTGTTTTTCTCCGGAAGAGAAGAGCGGGCGGCCAGCTAGCTCGATCGGCCAGGGCCGCCGCGGTTTTCATTTGCCGGTCTAGCGAGTACGCGTCCAGCAATCCGGATCGGGGCCCGACGTCTTAACGCCTGCGCCGTCGACTGTAAAGACGTTGCACTTGGCCGATTCAGCGCCGCCTAACTTGTAAGTTGCGGTGGCAGTGAAATTCGCCGCGTCGGCGTTTGGGATCGTAATATCGTACGAGCCGCTCGCAGTCGTAAATATCGGCGTGCTCGAAAAGCCGAGCGTTTGCAGATCTTGAGTAAACGTATTGTTCTGCAGATAGGTACGCTCCTGATTAGTCGCGATCTGTAGTAACGCGGCCTTAGCTTCGCTACGCTTTGCCCGTGCAGCAAACTCGCGGTAGCTGGGGTAGCTAACCGCCGCGAGTATGCTGATGATGACAATCACGATCATCAACTCAACCAGCGTGACGCCACGCATGAACCTCCGAGTTGCGATCACTCGATGCCGTCCTGAGTCCAGAGTGTCCGTACTGGATTATTTACGAAGCCAGGATCGAAACACTCGACGCCGATACACCCCAGTGGCGGCGGCGAACAGTCCGCGCCGGGAGCGCAAACGCCACCATCCGGACTTGGGAACAGGAAGCGCGGCGACGGGGCGATACCGCCCTGTGCCAGATCCCGAACTCGCAATGAATCCTCGGTGCCGGCTACAACGCTATTCAGATCTCCGACGGGGTCGCCGTTAACTATGCTGACCCGGTACAGGAAATTTCGACCACGACCCGCAGCGCAGGACGCTGCTGCTGCCGCGTCGGCTGAGAAGGCAACAAAGAAGACCTCGTTGTCAAAGGTCGTTGATGCTGCCAGAACCTTTTGGTCGGAAGGCAAGGTAAACATCCAGCCATCGTCGCTCGCCGAAATCACTGCACCTACAGAGCCGCTGACTTCGACGAGGTCCGCCTCGGTTATTGGCGTGTAAGCATTGTAATCTGCTTGCGTAAGCTTGTTGTAGACGTCCTTATCACGAATCGAGTAAAAACGATCGTCGTTGGTATCGTCAAGCGGATGTGCCCGATATCCGCTACCGATGCTGATAGCCAGGAAGCGACGACTCTGTATGTTGTCGTTGAATATCGAGATATCCGGCGCGTTATAGAAGCGGCGTGTATCGGCATCGCCAGGACTGCCCATGCCTTCGGCTCCGAGCTGAGCAATAACGCCACCCGCGACCAATGCATCGACGCCAATTCCACCGGGCGCTTTTCCGTTCGTGATATCAAATCGCCAAATCTGACCACCAAGATCGGAGCCGTACATGCGGTCAGCCAGGCCATCACCGTTAAAGTCGACAACGCGAAGCTGATTCGGGATCGCACGGGTCATGCTCGGCAACGTAAGATCGGCGCCAACATCAGGTCCGGCACGCCAGAGTACGGTGCCGGTTTGAATATCCAGGAAGTAAACGCCGGCACCTTCAGTATCAGGCATCGCGGGCTGCGTAATATTATCATGAACGGTATCGTAGCCACCGCCAATAACAGCGACCGCTTTGTCTGCATTGAGCCTGCCATCGTTGATGTCGATTCGAGCAATCGTCGGCGCCGACCAGCTCTGGCCGAGCTCCGGCGAACTGAAGCGCCACTGTACAGACGGTGCATTCTTGTTTGTCACGTCCAGCGCGTAGTATGAGTCGCCGCCTCGACGCATGCCGAACAGTATGTAAACAAAATCACCATCTGCTGTCTCAATGATTCCGTTCTTGTTACGGTCTGCGATGACAGGAACGATGTCGCCATCTACACCATAGTTCTTGTAGCTGGAGGCCGGATTGAAGAACAGCTTTGCCTGGTTCTGCAAGTGTTCTATCGGGATGAACGCCCACAATTCGACGCCAGTCGCCCCATCGATTGCGTGGACATAGCCGTCGTTTGTCGCCGTGAAGACGACAACCTCCGGGTTGGCCGGTGTGCCACCGTAGACTACTGCCGCCGGTTGAGAGTGCAGAGGATCACCCATAGCATTGCGAACCGTTGTCGCCGGGTTTCCATCGGCGTCAGTGACGTCTTCGCCACGTATCCAGCGAATCATCATATCTTTGGTCGGCTCATCCACCGAACCGGTCAATCCAAAGTTGGCAAATGTGAATGAAGGTTCGTTCGCTGATGAGATCGCGTTCGAGCCTGCAGCCAAATTCGGGTCAGCCGACAGGTTGGTGAACACGCGTCGAGAAGCCGGAGCAGGAATCTTATTCGCAGCGCCGCCCAGTTCAACGTTGTTGCCATCAGCTGTGGCCGACCAGTAACTTTGAGCATTCGTCTTGAAGAATCCGGTATTGGTATCAACCGCCAAATCGGGGATCGCGTCCGTAATCTGGCCGGCAGTGATCCTGTACTTCTTCAGATTACCCGGCCAGTGAGTATCTTCACTAGCCTTGAATGCGGTGAGGTAGAGGTCGTTGAGGTTCTGCGTTCGATTAAATGAGTTGACCGCGACAGCAGGAGCAGCAAACGACAAAGACTCTTCATTAATGTCGGTGAAGATCTTCATAAGCGCGAGCGACAAGCTCTCGACGTCATCAGCAAGGAAGTACTGACCGCCAGAGACGCGTGCCGTTTCGGCAAGTATCGGCAGGTTAATTGTAAAACCAATCGTGTGCGTCGTTACCAGCTGCGCACCCGGGACTGTCGGGCGCGTATCGTTCGTATACAAATATTTCGCAATATCGTCCAGGCATGCGCCATCGCCCGCGCCAAAACAGTTAGCGCTGCCAATAGTTGCAAACCAGTTCGGAAGTTGCGCCGACACAAGATTAAACGCTTCGACGTCCTGTGTTGGCGCACCGTCAGTCAACAACACGTTGTAATTCTTGGCACAGGAGTCGCTTGCAGGCGCCTGGTATACCTCGGGCGCCGCGGAGGCCAATGCACCGGGTGCCGTGGGATGCTCGTTGACTAAGTTACCGTAGTAAGCGGTTTGGCCGCGCCAATACAATGCACTTTCAAAAAGGGTCTCCGATACCGGCGTGCTGCCGGCCGATACGATGCCGTCAATGGCGGCAATAATCGCTGCACGGTTGGTATCAAGATCGGCGATCTCGTGGATAACAGGGCCGCCCTGGCCGTTGTTGAAGCGCATAACGCCAACGTTCACTCCAGTCATTGAGTTCAGGATGATCTTCGCGGTTGTTTGCACAATACCGATGCGTGACTGCTGGATCACGACGGGGTTGCC
>JALHUQ010000199.1 GCA_022866645.1 Woeseiaceae bacterium
ACTCGCGCAAGTCCGACATGACCGGCCGTTTGTCGGTGCGTTGTTCAACACTTCGATTAAGCTGCGATAAAGCGATGACCGGGCACTCCATTTCCTTCGCCAGAGCCTTCAGTCCACGCGAGATTTCTGATATCTCGGTCGCACGATTTTCCTTGTTGCCATGAACCTGCATAAGCTGCAGGTAGTCGACAACGATCAGGCCCAGGCCATGCTCGCGCTGCAATCGCCTCGCCCGAGCACGAATTTCGCCGGGCGAAAGACTCGGGGTGTCATCAATAAAGATTGGTGCCTCTGACATGAGCTGCACTGCAGTATTGATTCGCGACCAGTCTTCGTCCGGGAAATTTCCTGTACGCAGGTGTGTCTGATCCACTCGACCCAGCGATGAAATCATGCGGAATGCCAGTTGTTGTGCCGGCATTTCCATCGAGAATATTGCCGTCGGTACCTTCGACCCTATCGCCGCATTTTCGGCGATATTGATCGCCAGCGTGGTCTTACCCATGGATGGGCGGCCGGCGATGATAATAAGTTCTCCCGGCTGCAATCCGGCCGTCAACTTGTCGAATTCATTGTATCCGGTCGAAATACCGGTAATGTCGCCATCGGACTGGTGCAAGGTATCGATACGATCAACGGCGGCCGGAAGAATCTCCTTTAACGATCGGAAACCTTTCTTACCGCGAGACCCTCTGTCGGCGATCTCGAAAACCATCTTTTCCGCATCTTCGAGGATTTCAGCGGCAGTACGACCATCATTGGTAAACGCACTGCCCGCTATTTCATTGCCCGCACTGATCAGTGATCGAAGCGTGGCTCGCTCTCTGAGAATCTTCGCATACGCTCTGGCGTTAGCGGCACCCGCTGTTTCGTTGGCGAGTGTTGCCAGATACTCAAGGCCGCCGGAACTATCAAGTTCACCATGGCTATCGAGATATTCGGAGACCGTAACGACGTCGCAGGGACTGCCGCTTTCGACCAAACTCCCGATCGCTGAAAAGATCAGACGATGGTCTTTTCGATAGAAGTCTTCGCTGGTAATAACGTCGGCGATTTTATCCCAGGCCAATGCGTCGAGCATCAAGCCGCCGAGCAGAGATTGTTCGGCCTCTACGGAGTTTGGCGGTACTTTGAGGCGCTGTTCAGCACCTGCATCTATCCTGCCATCGTGCACCGCTCGGACCATTCCCATACTTCCTCAGCCAGTATTATTTCTGGCTCAAAGGTAACACAACGGCCGGCCGAAGAAAGGACAGCAAATTCTCACTCTCCCGCAACGACCCTTATCGTTACTTCGGCATTCACTTCGCTGTGCAGATGAACGCCGATCTTGAACTCACCGAGTTCGTGGATCGGACCATCCGGCATACGGACTTCGCTGCGCTCAACCTCAATTTGTACCGCCGCAAATGCTTCAGCAATGTCGATCGGCCCAACTGAGCCAAACAGCTTGTCTTCAGTACCTGCGTTAGCAACGATGACAAGTTCAACACCGTTTATCGCCTTGGCACGAGTTTTCGCAGCATTCAATTCTTCGCCGGCCGCTTTCTCAAGCTCGGCGCGACGTGCTTCGACCTGTTTCAGATTCTCGGGAGTGGCGAGTGCCGCTTTGCGCTGCGGCAGCAGAAAATTGCGACCAAAACCGGCCTTTACACTGACTAGATCACCGATTCCACCGAGGTTTTCAACATTTTCCAGCAAAATAACGTTCATGTTTATGAGCCCTTAGACTTTTTTGAATCGACGCCGGATTGATATCCAGGCGTCCGTATATCCTATCAATGCCAACACCATTATCAGCAAAATTTGCAGAAACGGCATCAACACATACACCGAGACCACTGCAAACATTGGCAATATGCCTTCGCCGTGCAGCCAGTGCATTAGTGCCAACCCCTGCATCATGAACATTACGAAAATAATGAACGCAACGTTCTCCAGCATGGCCGCGTCGATCACAAACGCCAGCAATGACAGCAGCGCCAATGTGAACGCAATGACGCGTCCGAAATTCAAATCCCGAAACCGACCATACTCTTCGGTTTCTGCGGGCAATCGGCGGTAAAGCCCATAGCCCAGCAACAGTGCCCCGGTGTACAGCATCCAGAACACCAAAACTGCCGAAACTGTCATGACATCAGCAGTCAGTAATTCAGTATCCAATTCCAGGCCGTTCTGTCTGATGACAACATTCATCATATCCAGATACGGCTGCCAAAAGGCCGTCGCATCCGGAACAGCGACCTGAAATATCAGCAACGCTGCAACCGCCACGATCACCGACACCTGTAACGTCAATGTCAACGACCGCATTGTTGCCAGCGACATTGCCAGCAACATGACCGGAACCCAGGCTTCGGCCATCAAAATTATCAGCAATGTCAGCGACCCTCCCAGTAACAGGGATGCCACTGCCAGTGCCGCCGCAGCGAAAAACGCTTCGATCACCGCGAGCCTCGTCCCTTGCGCCAGCATCAGCAGCACCATGACGGCGCCACTGCCGAGTTGGGGCGCGGGCAGCAACAAGGTTACTGCCAATCCCACTACCGCGTATTGCGGACGTGCAACCAGCCATTTGGCTATCGCCTGCACGAAACTGACCCCGACTACGTTTAGTGGCGGTCGGTGTACGGCAACAATGCGAGAAAACGCGCTCGTTTCACTGCCGACGTCAGTTGACGTTGGTAATTGGCTTTTGTACCGGTAATGCGACTCGGGACAATCTTGCCGGTCTCAGTAATGTATGCCTTCAGCAACAGAAGATCCTTATAATCTATCTCCGTAATGCCTTCGGCTGTAAAGCGGCAATATTTCCGTCTGCGTGAATATCGATTCGTGCTCATGTTCTTCAGGCGCTCCTTGCTTCGTCGTCAGCGTCAGCTTCAGGAGCTGCGTCATCACTGTCATCGTCGGCAAACTCGTCGTCTGCAAATGCATCGGCCGAATAGTCATCGTCTGCATTGTCATCGTCTGCATTGTCATCG
>JALHUQ010000200.1 GCA_022866645.1 Woeseiaceae bacterium
AACCGTATTAGGCTCCAACGTCAGCTGGTACCAGGAGATATGCATGGGCTTGAGCGCTATTGCAGCACTCAGGTCGGCCATCGCCATATCAATAGTCTGGCCCGGCAAGCCGTGCATCAGGTCCAGGTTGATATTGTCGAAGCCGCCGCGCTCCGCCTCTCGATACGCTCGTGCGATATCGGCGCTGCTGTGAATGCGGCCGAGAGCCGTCAACAGCACGTCGTCGAAACTCTGTGCTCCGATGGATAGTCTTGTGACGCCTGCTTGTCGATAGCCCTCCGGTGATCCGCATTCGACCGTGCCGGGGTTAGCCTCCATCGTGATCTCTACGTCTGCGCTCATGGAAAAAAGAGCTCTGACCCCTTTGAGGAGGCGGTCAATTTCCTGCGGGGAAAACAAGCTGGGGGTTCCACCGCCGAGGAAGACGCTGCTGAGGGTACGGCCTTCGGCATAAGCGGCCTCGCGGGCCAAATCCTTGAGTAAAGCCTCGATGTAGCGTTCCTTGGGTGCCGCGTCACCGGCCGTGTGCGAGTTGAAGTCACAATACGGGCACTTCCGGACACACCAGGGCAAGTGCACGTAAAGCGACAAGGGCGGTGACATCATGAGTAGTGTCGCTCGATCAGGGCTATCAGCTGGCGCAGCGCTTTGCCGCGGTGACTACGTGCGCTTTTTTCCGCTGCTGTCAGTTCCGCAGCGCTGCAACCGCTTTCCGGGTCAAAAAATACCGGATCATAGCCAAAGCCGCCATCACCCTGTCTGGCCGTCAATATCGAGCCACGCCATTCACCCTCTGCAAACAATGGTGGCGATCCGTCGGGGAGTACGAAGCTTGCCACACAGTGAAACGTAGCGCCGCGATGTGGCTGGCTCGTGCCCTCTAGTGCGGCAAGCAGCTTCGTGATGTTCTTGTCGTCAGTCGCATCGGGGCCAGCATAGCGGGCCGAGTAAACACCCGGGGCGCCGTCGAGCGCGTTGACTAGCAGTCCGGAATCGTCGGCGATCGCTGGCAGGCCGGTCGTCGCTGCCGCGTGCCGAGCCTTCAGCAACGAGTTCTCTCTGAAGGTGGTTCCCGTCTCGTCGGCATCCTCGACGCCGAGCTCCGATTGGGCGACAAGCCCAATGCCCAATCCTTTTAATAGACTGGAAATTTCCCGCAGCTTGCCGAGGTTGCCGCTGGCCATGACGATTTTTGGGGGCCTCACGATCACTACAACGCCGTTCGGATTGCCTCGTTTTGCACGTTGATGATCTCTGCTATGCCGCTGCGGGCCAAAACCAGCATTGCGCCAAATTCTTCATCAGTGAACGCGTGACCCTCGGCCGTGCCCTGCACTTCTATGAAACGTCCTGCTTCGTTCATAACAATATTCATATCGGTCTCGGCTTCGGAATCTTCCGCGTAGTCGAGATCCAATACCGCCGCGCCGTTATAGATGCCGACAGAAACCGCGGCAACCTGTCCGTGCAGCGGATTCTTTTTCAGCTTGCCGTTCGCGGCCAGTCGTTGCGTGGCAATCGCGAGCGCCACGTAAGCACCGCTGATCGAAGCCGTTCTCGTTCCACCGTCGGCCTGAATCACGTCGCAGTCCAGCGTTATGGAACGCTCGCCGAGAGCCTTCATGTCGGTGATCGCGCGCAGCGACCGGCCGATCAGGCGTTGAATTTCGAGCGTTCGTCCGCCCTGCTTTCCATGCGCAGCCTCGCGACCGGAGCGTGTGTGCGTTGCTCGCGGCAACATGCCGTATTCGCCGGTCACCCAGCCTGTGCCTTTGCCGCGCAGCCAGCCAGGAACGCGATCCTCGATACTGGCTGTACAAAGTACCTGAGTGTCACCGAAACATGCGAGAACACTCCCTTCCGCGTGCTTGGTGAAATCGGCAATGAAGCGAACTTCACGCATAGTTGCAGGATCGCGGCCACTAGGGCGCATGATGATTCTCCATGTAATTGTTCGACCTGGATTCGGTTAGAGACCGAGCCACCTTAGCGCGGTACCGGTCGTATTGTCACTGTAGGGGGCGTTGATTCCCAGCGCCTTGGTGCTGAGCGCCTTTAAGTTTTCTACCAGGTTTTGTTCCCCTGAAACCCCGATTTGCCCTATGTCCTTATCGGACAGCCCAGACCAGAGGCCGTCGGAACAAGCCAATAAAACATCGCCATGTTGCAGGGCCATTTTGTGCGTAATACTCATGTCCGGCACCGGTGCGTCGCCGCCAATACAGCATTCGACGAAGTTACGCATCGGGTGATTTTCCGCTTCCTCTTCCGTTATTGCCCCTTCCTGAATCAACACCTCGACATGGCTGTGGTCGCGCGATCGTGTGCGGACTGCGCCATTTCGAATCTGATAAATTCGGCTGTCGCCGATGTGGGCCCAAAAAGTACCGCCCTCCTGAACCAGACAAACGGCGCAGGTCGCGCGTGGCCTGAAATCAACAGCGATGTCCTTGCCAACTCGCACGACCTCATCATGCGCACGCGATAGCGCCATATAGAGAAAACCCTGCGGATCGAATATCGGCTGCGGCGTGGCCATGAACAGGTCTTGCACTATCTTCAGGCCGGTTTCCGCTGCGCGCGCACCGTCGGAATGTCCGCCCATGCCGTCAAATACCAGCATGAGCGCGGCCTTTTCGGAAACCACGACCGCAGCGCGATCCTGATTATCCTGACGATCACCGAGAGCTGAGACTTTGGCGTATTCGATTTGCATAGAGATTCGTGGTGATAGGTGGCCTTACACAGCGGCCACAGCTTAGAATGTTGTCCCCTCAAAAAACGTGACCCACACAGCACTATGGCGCGCATCTCTGGAGAACAACGCTGATGTTACACAGTATGACAGGCTTCGCGCGAGAGACCGTGGAAACCACTCTCGGTACGCTGACCTGGGAGATACGGGCGGTAAACCATCGCTACCTCGATGTGCAGTTCAAAATGCCCGAAGACCTGCGCCCAAAAGAGCAGGTTTTTCGGCAGCAGGCGAGCGCGATTCTGGGGCGCGGCAAGATTGAGTGCGGTTTGTATTTTCGCCGAGCCACCGATCAGCAGTCTGAGATGCAAATCGATACGGAGCTCGTGAAGCTACTGAGCTCCCGCATTTCTGAGGTCTCCGCGATACTCCCTTCGCCGGCGGGGATAAATCCCATCGAAATTTTGCGCTGGCCGGGTGTTCTGCAGCAACGCGAGGTCGATGCAGAGCCGTTATTCGAAGCGGCAAGCGCTTTGCTCGATACGACGCTGGGTGCGCTGGACGACATGCGGATGAGCGAGGGTCGACGCATCGTCGAGATGCTTGAATCACGCTGTGTCGATATCGAAAGTATTGCCGCGCTGGTGCGCCTGCGCATGCCGGAAGTATTGGCGGCGTCTCGGGCGAAACAACGGGAACGCATTGAGAAGCTCGACGTCGAGGCCGACCCGGCGCGTCTTGAAGTGGAACTGGCCCTGCTCGCGCAGAAAATTGACGTTGACGAAGAGCTCGATCGACTTGAGAGTCATTTGGTTGAAATTCGCGACGCGCTTCAGGATCCCAAGCCCGTCGGCCGGCGTCTCGACTTTCTGATGCAGGAGCTCAATCGTGAGGCGAACACGCTAGGCTCGAAATCAGCGGATGCCGAAACGACTAAAGCTGCGGTGGACTTGAAAGTCCTGATCGAGCAAATGCGCGAGCAGATTCAGAATGTCGAGTAAGAAACGTGGCGGGAAGCTGTTTGTTTTTGCCGCGCCATCGGGCGCCGGGAAGACAACGCTGGTTCACGCGATGGTTACAAAGCACCCGGAATTGCGGTTTTCGATCTCGTACACGACTCGCGAAGCACGAAGCAATGAAGCTAACGAAGTCGACTATCTATTTGTCAGCGAAGACGAGTTCATGCGGTTGCGGGATGAAGGAGAGCTGCTTGAGTACGCGGAGGTGTTTGACCACCATTACGCGACGAGTCGCAGCCAGGTAGAAAAACATCTGGCCGACAATCGCGATGTCGTTCTCGAAATTGACTGGCAGGGCGCACAACAGGTCCGTGTATCAATGCCGGATTGCGTGACCATATTCATCCTGCCACCGTCCATCGCTGAACTTGAGCGTCGCTTGCGCGACCGCCGCACCGACAAGCCGGCAATCATCGAGCGGCGACTTAAGGACGCACGCAGCGACATCGCACACTGGACAGAATTCGACCACGTCATCATTAACGATCAGCTGGATCACGCTATTGCTGCGCTCGATGACATTCTAAAGGGTGACGGATACGCTACCTCAACCAGCAACCCGGATTTGCGCCGAGCCGTACGCAGCATCGTCGACTGAGCCGCTTATAACGTTTGCTTATATGGTCTCGCGGTCTTGCTGTCGGCTGGCTTAGACTCCCCGGCCTCACCTCTACAGGGGCTTGCCCCCAACCCAAGGACACCCAAACATGGCCAGAATTACGGTCGAAGATTGCCTGGATAATATTGAGAACATTTTTGAAATGGTGCTGGTTGCCGCGAAACGTGCCCGCCGTGTTGCGCACGGTGCTGAGCCATTGGTCGACCTTCAAAATGACAAGCCCACCGTAGTTGCCCTTCGTGAAATTGCGGAAGGTCTCGTCACACCGTCGATACTCCTGGAGATCGAAGTGCCGGTGACGGAAAACCTGATGCAGGGTGACTCCCTGGATGACATTTTGCCGGTACGCGGCATTTCGATAGGTGACTAGGCGCGACTAAACCGGCCGGGGCGAGACGGCAGCGACACAATCCCCGATCCGCGGGTATGATCAGGGCATGGATTACGCTGCAGCAATTTTGTCAAAACTGCCGGGTGCTAACAGGCGCGCCCATGGCGTGCGGCGGCTTATTGAGACGCTTCAGTCCTACCTCCCCGAAGAGCAACTCGCGCAAATTACTGCGGCCTACGAGTTCGGCGCAGCCGCCCACGCCGGCCAGTCGCGAATAACCGGTGAGGCCTACATCACCCACCCCATAGCGGTTGCGCAGGAACTCGCGGAGATGCGCCTCGACGCGCAGGCGATTACGGCTGCGATCCTTCACGACACCGTTGAAGACACCTCAGTATCACTCGAGGACATAGCGGAACATTTCGGCAGCGAAGTAGCGCTGCTTGTTGATGGCGTCAGCAAGCTGGACCAGATCGAATTCCGCAGCCGCGCCGAGGCGCAAGCGGAAAGTTTCCGCAAGATGATGCTCGCGATGATCGAGGACATTCGCGTCATACTCGTAAAACTCGCCGACCGATTGCACAACATGCAAACGCTGGGTGCAATGCCAACCGAAAAGAGGCGGCGCATTGCACGCGAGACTCTCGATATCTACGCGCCTATCGCCAACCGACTCGGCATCAATCGATTAAAAGTGCAGCTCGAAGACCTCGGCTTCAGGCACTTGCATCCGTTCCGCTACCGTGTGCTCGAGACCGCGCTGAAGAAGAGTCAGGGCAGCCAAAAACAAATCGTCAAGAAAATTATAGAAGAAGTTGAAAGCGCGATGGCGGACGAGGGCATTGAAGGCGAAGTCGTCGGTCGGCAAAAACACCTGTACAGCATTTACAAGAAAATGGCGGAGAAGAAACGCCAGCTATCGGACGTCGTCGATGTTTACGGCTTTCGCGTAATTTGTGACGACGTAAACAGTTGTTACCAGGTACTCGGTATTGTGCACGGCCTTTACAAGCCCATGCCCGGGCGATTCAAGGATTACATCGCGATTCCACGAATCAATGGTTACCAGTCTCTGCACACGACTTTGTTTGGTCCCAAGGGGCTGCCGCTCGAGGTACAAATTCGAACCCGTGATATGCACCGACTGGCGGAATCGGGTGTCGCGTCACACTGGATCTATAAGGCCGACGAAAAGTCCGACGCGGGCCCACAGCGCAGGGCGCGTGAGTGGCTCTCCAACCTGGAAGAACTGCAACAGTCCGGTACGTCTGAAGAGTTTCTTGAAAGCGTCAAGGTCGATCTTTTCCCCGATAAGATTTATGTCTTCACGCCCAAGGGCGACATCATGCCGCTTCCGAAAGGGGCAACAACGGTGGATTTTGCCTACGCCGTGCATACCGACGTCGGTGACCGCTGTGTTGCTGCCAAGGTCAATCGCGGGCTCGTGCCGCTACGCACCGAATTACAAAACAGCCAGACTGTCGAAGTCATAACGTCCAAAGGTGCGAAGCCGAACCCCAACTGGTTAACGTTCGTGCGCACGGCGAAAGCCCGAACCGCCATCCGGCAGCACATGAAAAACCTGCGCTCCTCAGAGTCGGTAGATCTCGGCAAGCGCTTGTTGGATCGATCTTTGAAGGACCTCGGGTCATCGCTACGAAAAATCGGCAAGACCCGGATGAGCGAGGCCCTCGAGGAACTCGGCCTCAACACCACTGCCGAACTATTTGAACAGATTGGCCTCGGCGAAAGACTCGCCCCACTGGTCGCCCGTTTTCTGGCAGACGTGGGAGACGAAGCGGGTGCAGGGACCAACAAAGCGAGCCTGACTATTGCGGGCACAGAAGGCATGGTCGTTACCTACGGCAAATGCTGCTACCCGATACCCGGGGACAGCGTCATGGGTTATCTGACCGCTGGCCGCGGCGTCGTTATCCACCGCAATCAATGCGGCAACTTGTCGAACTTTCGCAAACAGCCCGAGAAATGGATCTCGGTAAGTTGGGAAAAGGACATCGGCCGGGAATTTCCGTGCCAGATTCAAATTGACACGCGCAATAAACCGGGCGTACTTGCCGAGGTAGCGGCTACGATCGGCGACTGCGGATCGAACATTGAACAGGTGGAGGTCCTGGGCCGCCACGACGACTGCTCGGTGCTGTCATTTTTGTTGCAGGTGAGAGGTCGCGTGCACCTTGCGAGCATCATGCGCAATGTGCGTAAAATGAAAAACGTGATGCGCGTTTCGCGCGACTGTGCGTGACGATCAGGAAATAGGAAATGGAAAAAGTAGCGATACACACGAACGATGCGCCAGCCGCGATCGGCACTTATTCGCAGGCTATACAGGCAGGCGGCTTCGTATTCTTGTCCGGGCAGATTCCGCTGGTACCAGGGACTATGGAGATTGTTGCCGGCGACTTTGAGGCGCGCGCGCGGCAAGTATTTGAAAATCTCCGCGCAGTTGCCGAGGCGGCCGGTGGCAGTTTAGACGACGTCGTCAAGCTCACAATATTCCTGACGGATCTCAATAATTTCGCGACAGTGAATTCCGTCATGGAAACTTTTTTCGAGCAGCCTTTCCCGGCTCGCGCCGCCGTCGGTGTCGCCTCTCTGCCCAAAGGTGTAGACGTCGAGGCAGACGCAATCCTTGCACTCTGATTCGCCCCTCACCGAACTGAAAGGCGTCGGACCGGCGCTCGCAGAAAGGCTCGAAAAACTGGGTCTGTATCGGGTTGATGACCTGCTGTTCCTGTTACCACTGCGCTACGAAGATCGCACGCAACTGGTCAGAATTGGTGCGCTGCAGGCTGGCACTCGTTGCCTGATCACCGGCGAGGTGCTGCTTGCCGAAACCGTATTTCGGGGGCGCCGAAATATGCTGGTTCGGATAGGCGATGGCAGCGGTCAGATAACGCTGCGCTTTTTTCACTTTTCGCGGCAGCAACAGGCGCAATTCCAGACTGGAGTTCACGTCGTCTGTTTTGGCGAAGTGCGTCGCGGTCAATCCGGATACGAGATGATTCATCCGGAATATCGTGTCACGCGTGAAAACCAAAATGCAGTGACGAGTGATTCGTTGACACCCGTTTATCCCGCCACCGAAGGCGTGCAACAAGGACGATTGCGCAGTCTCACCGATCAGGCTTTGCAGCGAATGCACTCACTGCCTCCTGAGGAACTTTTACCGGCGGAGCTTACAAAAAGACTCGGTATGCCATCACTGGCGGACGCTATTAGCTATCTGCACCGGCCGCCTCCTGATGCGGACACCCGGCAATTAGTTTCGGGTACGCATCCGTGCCAGCAACGCTTGGCCTTTGAGGAATTGCTGGCGCACTATTTGAGTCTGCGTAACTTGCGCGCACTCGCCGCGACTGAAGACGCTATCGCTCTGACAGATGGCAATGAAGACGTCAGTGCTTTCATAGCAGATCTGCCCTTCAAGTTGACCGGCGCCCAAGAGCGGGTTGTCAGCGACATACTGTCGGATCTGGCTGAACCTCATCCGATGATGCGGCTGATACAGGGTGATGTTGGTTCGGGCAAAACGGTGGTCGCAGCAATCGCATGCATTAAGGCGATTGCTGGTGGCGTACAGGCGGCAATCATGGCGCCTACCGAAATTTTGGCAGAACAACACTGGCGCAGTTTTTCGGATTGGTTTCGCCCGCTCGGCATCGAGCCCGTCTGGCTCAGTGGCAGCCAGCGCGTCGGTTCGCGGCGTGAATCTCTGGCGGCGATTTCCGGCGGCAACGCCAAACTTGTCGTTGGAACTCATGCCCTGTTTCAGGAAGGCGTCGATTTCCACCGTCTGGGACTGGTCGTGATTGATGAGCAACATCGCTTCGGCGTTCATCAACGCATGGCATTGCGTGACAAGGGCATATCGGCTGAAGGTCATCCGCATCAACTGGTGATGACGGCAACGCCGATACCGCGGACATTGGCAATGGCTGCGTACGCGGATCTCGATACCTCCGTGATCGATGAGTTGCCGCCGGGGAGGCGGCCGGTCTCAACCGTCGCTGTGCCCGAGGTTCGCCGCGCCGAAGTCGTGGAGCGGGTTCGCTCTGCTTGTGCCTCCGGGCAACAAGCCTATTGGGTCTGCCCTCTGATCGAAGAATCGGACGTGCTCGACTATCAGGCCGCCGAGGCCAGCTATCAGATGCTCGCTAAGGCACTGCCGGACTTACGCATCGGTCTCGTGCATGGTCGCATGCGGCCTGCTGAGAAAGAACGCGGCATGAAAGCATTTAAGGACGGCTTGATTCAGTTGCTTGTCGCAACTACCGTCATTGAGGTTGGCGTCGATGTTCCGAACGCGAGTTTGATGATTATTGAGAACGCCGAACGCATGGGACTTTCGCAGTTACACCAATTACGCGGCCGGGTCGGGCGTGGCGTGGCACAAAGCCATTGCGTCCTGCTTTACAAGGCACCGCTCGGTCAGGTTGCAAAACAGCGCCTCGCGGTATTGCGCGACACCAACGATGGCTTTGTTGTCGCGCAACGAGACCTTGAGCTTCGCGGACCCGGGGAATTGTTGGGCACGAAGCAGACTGGCCTGCCCGACTACCGCATTGCCAATCTTGTGCGTGACGCGGAGTTGATGCCACAGGTTCAAATAACCGCAGCGGCGCTACAGAAAAACTCCGCAGAACGAGCGACAGCAATCGTTCGACGCTGGCTGGGTGGCGCGAGCCGATACGGGAAAGTGTAAACTCTCCGCCATGAGCAAAATTCTCGCCCCTAACTTCGCGCCGGAACTGATCACTCAGCTTCGCAACTACGGCAAGTTGATGAGGATCGACAAACCGGTCGGCGTTTGGCTGTTGTTGTGGCCAACCTTGTGGGCTCTCTGGCTTGCCGGTGAAGGCACGCCCGACCAGGGTCTGTTTGTTGTTTTCGTGCTGGGCGTGATTGTGATGAGATCCGCGGGTTGCGTTTTGAACGACTATGTCGACCGCAACATCGACCCGTATGTCGAGCGCACACGGACGAGGCCGATTGCGTCCGGGGCTGTAGCGCCGCTGGAAGCGCTGATCCTGTTCGCGGCGTTGAGTCTGATCGCCGTCGGTCTGGCAACGATGCTTAACGGCTCTGCACAAATGCTGTCTATCGTTGCGGCAGGTCTGACCGTCGCATATCCGTTCGTGAAGCGATTCGTCTCTATTCCCCAGTTCATACTGGGCGCCGCATTCGGCTGGGCCGTACCCATGGCTTTTGCGGCACAGACAGGCGAAACGCCGGAGCTCGCCTGGCTGGTCTTCGGTACGGCGATGATCTGGGCCGTTATCTACGATACGTTTTACGCGATGGTGGATCGCGAAGACGACATCAAGGTAGGCGTCAAATCCACGGCCATTCTTTTTGGTGATGTGGATCTGTTTGTGCTCGCCGGCTTGCAGTTGATCATGCTGGTCGCGCTGCTATTCATTGGTTATCGAGCGGCACTGAGCAGCTGGTATTACCTGTCTGTTTTGGTCGCGGGACTGATGATGGCCTACCATCTTTGGCTTGCTCGTGACCGGCAGCCGGCAGGGTGCTTCGAGGCTTTCCTCCATAACCATTACATCGGCATGGTTGTATTTATCGGCATCGTCTTGCACTACACGTTCAACCCGGTCGCCGGCTAGCACCGATGGCGAGCGCAGATGAGCTGATTCGTGAAGCTCAGCATGCGTTTCAAAACGTCAGTCCGGGTGCAACTGACGAGCGCAAGAACATCGCGCGTGCGAAGAATTACGCAACGCAGGTCGTCAGAAGATTTCCTGACAGCGCCGAGGCCTCACAGGCCCGGGAAATTCTTAGGCACTTTGATATTAACTACGCACCGGCTAACCCGACCGTGTCGGGGCGACCGCTTGCCACCGTGGTCAACCACTCCTCGCCGGCCCGACCCTTGGAGAAAGCGATCAATCGATTCGCGAGCGTGGCTGCCGCGGACGACCAATGGCGGAGTATTCTGCAGCGCTTTGCGGCTCTGCCGCCGAGCAAGAAGAGGCTGCTGTGGATCGTCGTGGTGTTCGTGTTTATTTTTCCGCTTTCTCTGTTTGGGTTCCTGGCGCTGGCGTTGGTGTATGCCTTCAATCCTGCCCTGCTAAAACAGCACTTGCTCAGTTTGTTGAATACTCTTGGTACTAATCCCTGAGCACTAGCCGGCGCGGGCGATGGCGAGCGAGCTGACTTTTGCGACCCCACTGCTCAGCAACACCTTCGCCAGAGCTCTCATCGTTGCACCGGTGGTAATCACATCGTCGACGATCAACACGTGTGCGTGTGAAATCTTAAGTCTTGCCTCGAACGCACCGCGCAAATTTCGAACTCTGTCTTTTGCCGCCAGTCCCGACTGAAAAGGCGTTGCCGTGCGTCGGTGCACACCCTGCACCAGCGGCACGTTCAATAGCTTCGCCATGGGCTTTGCGATTTCGCTGGCCTGATTGAAGCCGCGGATTGCTTTTCGCCGCCAGTGCAAGGGTACCGGCAAGACGGCGTCGATATCGCGAGGCAGACTATTCCGCGACGCAAAAAGTATTTCTGTAAATGCCGGCGCGTAATACAGTTTGCGACCAAACTTGAATGCCTTGATCGCAGCGTCCACCGGAAATGAGTAGTGCGACATCGCGATCGAGCGGTGGAAGATGCCGGGTTTCGGCGAGACCGCCGGCTCATTCCAGGGCAGGTCCCTGTAGCAGCCCGGACAAATACTCTTTTCTTCTCCCACGCTGGCGACGCCGCAGAATACACAGCTCCGGGGTGCCAGAAAGTCCAGTATCCGCATCCGAATATCGTGGCTCATTCAGCAGGCAAACGCGCCGCTCAAAAGTGGGCTTTGTGCAATAAAAGCGTGCTACCGTTTCGATGATGTTGAACCACGACCATGTTCGCCGCCGCTTCGAGCGCGCCGCCAGTACCTTTGACGACGCCGACTTCGTGCACGCGGCGACCAGAGAAGGTTTGCTCGCACGTATTGAGCCGTTACTGCTTGAGGCGCAGCTGGTCGTCGATCTCGGTTCCGCGACTGGCGCGGCGAATCGGCCACTGCAAAAACGCTTTCGAGCTGCCCGCATCATTTCAGTCGACCTCACGCACCGCATGTTGCTAAAGGCCAGAGACAAAAAATCCTGGTTCTCGAATTCGGCGTTCGTTCAGGCGAACGCAGAAGCGCTGCCATTCCGGAACGAGAGCATCGACCTTATATTCGCGAACCTGCTGTTGCCCTGGGTAAGCGATCACTCAAAACTTTTTTCGGAAGTCGCTCGAGTCCTGCGCAAAGGCGGGGTCTTCGCATTCGCAACTCTCGGCCCCGACAGCCTGCAGGAAATTCGTCGCGCCTGGAAACAGATCGACGGCAACGCACACGTCAATACCTTCCTCGATATGCACGATCTCGGCGACGGTCTGGTCAGCGCCGGACTCAGTGATCCCGTCCTGGATGTCGATCGGCTGCGCGTCGACTATCAAAAAAGCGACGGATTGTTCGCTGATCTGACGGCAGTCGGGGCACGCAACGCTTTGCGACAGCGCGCTAACGCGCTGACGGGCAAGCAGCGCTATGCGGCTATGATCGCCGCCCTGGCTGGCGCCGCTGCCGATGGCCGGATCGGCCTGGATTTGGAGCTGGTGTACGGGCACTGCTGGGGTTGCGGACCGAAAATGGACCCTGCAAATTACCGAATCGATGCAAGCCGGATACCGCTGCGCAAGACCTGAGCCTATAACTCATTGTAAAATAAGGACTTCGATCATCAGCCGGTCGCCAAACAGCATTGCATGGCTGACATGATTTGAGTACACTTCGCGAGCTTTTTGGCAGGGTCGCCCGGCCAGGCCGGCCGACCGACGAATGGCCCGACATTGCCGGGCACTTCCGGTATTCCCGGGCCATGCAGAACCCATCGGTACACTATTCGTCACATCCGGAAGATTTTTGTAGTGCGGCCGTTGGCGCGGCTCGCAAGGTGAACAATCAATGACACGAAACACAATCTTGAGCTTGCTCGGCCTTGCTCTGGCTGGCACGGCGAATGCCGAATGGGCACTCAATATGCCTAAGGGCATCACGGACCTCAGCCTCGAGACCTACAACCTGCACATGATGGTGTTCTGGTGGTGTGTTGGCATCGGTATTGTGGTCTTCGGTGTGATGGTCATTTCGCTGATCAAGCATCGCAAGTCCAACAATGTTTCGCCTGCGACGTTCTCGCACAGCACGACCGCAGAGGTCATCTGGACCGCCATTCCCGTCATCATTCTGATCCTCATTGCGGTTCCGACGGCCGAGACGATGGTGAAGATGGAAGACTCCCGTAAACCCGATATGTCCATCGTGGTCACCGGGTTTCAGTGGAAATGGCATTACAAGTATCAGGACTCCGACGTCGAATTCTACTCCAGCCTCGCACGTCCCAGCCTCGAAGCGCGCCGTAAGCAGTCTGGCATCGATCCGTTCGCGGTCGAAAACTACCTGCTCGAGGTCGACAATCCTGTGGTTGTCCCGCGGGGCGCCAAAGTCCGATTGTTATTTACATCGAACGACGTCATTCACTCCTGGTGGGTCAAAGATCTGGCCATCAAGAAGGATGCGATTCCGGGCATAGTCAACGAAGCCTGGTTCCGCGCGAACGAATCCGGTACCTACCGCGGCCAATGTGCCGAATTGTGTGGCAAGGATCATGGCTATATGCCGATCGTTGTCGAAGTCGTCGAGCCCGCGGCGTACACAGCCTGGGTGAATAGCCATGACGCGGAGCAATAAGAAATGAATACGGCAGCACACGACAGTCACGATCACGACGATCACGGCCCGGTAAAAGGCATCCGACGCTGGTTGTTTTCAACCAATCATAAGGACATCGGCACGATGTACCTTATCTTCAGCCTGACCATGTTCTTTATTGGCGGTTTGATGGCCATGGTCATTCGTTCGGAATTGGCGATTCCCGGTTTGCAGTTTGTGCACCCGGAATTCTTCAATCAGATGACGACCATGCATGCCTTGATTATGGTCTTCGGTGCGGTCATGCCGGCGTTCGTTGGCTTGGCGAACTGGATGATTCCGCTGATGATCGGCGCACCGGATATGGCGCTTCCGCGCATGAATAACTGGTCGTTCTGGATACTGCCTGTTGCGTTCAGCATTTTGTTATCAACCCTGTTGATGCCCGGTGGCTCACCGGCAGGCGGCTGGACGATGTATCCACCGCTCGTGCTGCAGACCGGTAACGCCTTCCCGTTCCTGATCTTCTCGGTTCATCTCATGGGCCTGTCGTCGATCATGGGCGCGATTAACATCATCGTTACCGTCATCAACATGCGCGCGCCGGATATGTCGCTGCTGAAGATGCCGATGTTCGTGTGGACCTGGTTGATCACGGCCTACCTGCTGATCGCCGTGATGCCTGTGCTCGCGGGCGCGGTCACGATGCTGCTAACCGATCAGTTTTTCGGCACCAGCTTTTTCCTCGCGGCCGGCGGCGGCGACCCCGTCATGTTCCAGCATATCTTCTGGTTCTTCGGGCATCCGGAAGTTTACATTATGATTCTGCCGGCCTTCGGCGTTGTCTCGGAAATCATCCCTACCTTTGCTCGCAAAAAGCTATTCGGGCATGACTCGATGGTCTATGCCGCTTCCTGTATCGCATTCCTGTCGTTCATTGTTTGGGCGCACCATATGTTTACGGTCGGCATGCCATTGACGGGCCAGCTGTTCTTCATGTTCGCGACGATGCTGATCGCTGTTCCTACCGGCGTGAAAATATTCAACTGGGTCGCAACGATGTGGCGCGGTTCGATGACCTTTGAAACACCGATGTTATTTTCACTCGCGTTCGTTTTCCTGTTCACGATCGGTGGCTTTTCCGGCTTGATGCTCGCTGTTGCTCCAGCCGACGTGCAATATCACGACACCTATTTTGTCGTCGCTCACTTCCATTACGTTCTGGTACCGGGCTCCGTGTTCGCGATTATGGCGGGTGCCTACTACTGGCTGCCGAAATGGACCGGACACATGTACAACGAGACGCTTGGCAAAGTGCACTTCTGGGCGTCTGCGATTTTCGTGAACGTCACGTTCTTCCCGATGCACTTCCTCGGCCTCGCCGGCATGCCGCGCCGCATTCCTGACTACTCGACACAATTCGCCGACTTCAACACGATTGCCAGCATAGGCGCTATCGGCTTCGGGCTGTCGCAGCTGCTCTTTGTCTGGGTGTTGCTGACATCGAGGAAAGGCGCGAAAGCCACAGATCGGGTCTGGGAAGGTTCGCACGGTCTCGAATGGACGGTGCCGTCACCGGCTCCATATCACACCTTTGCTACGCCGCCGAAGGCGCGTATCGCGAACGAAGCCTTCGAGTAATAATGGACGAGATCGAACGCAAGAAAGGCATTCGTCACACGACTTTGATCGTCTCTGCGATCGCACTGGCGTTTTTTGTGGGCTTTATCCTGATGGGAGTCCTGCGTGCTTAAGGTCAGCAAGCACCGTTCACTGGTCGGTCAGTTACTCCTGATGACCGTCGCAATGTTCGGCTTCGGTTTCCTGCTGGTACCGTTATATGACGTCTTCTGCGAAGTCACCGGTTTCGGCGGCCGCACGAATGCAGTGGCGGCCGCCGTGGACGAAGCGCCCGACCTGACGCGTGAAATTCGCATTGAATTTCTGACGACCGTGAATTCGTATGCGCAGTTCGAATTCGTCGCGGATGTCGACAGTATGACTGTTCACCCTGGCAGGATGTATGCCGCGACGTTTACGGCGAAAAACCTCGCTGCGGGGCATAAGATTGCACAAGCGGTACCGAGCATTGCGCCGGGGTCAGCGGCCGAATATTTTACGAAGATCGAGTGTTTTTGTTTTACGAGCCAGGAGTTCATGGCGAACGAGGAGCGGACAATGCCGCTGCAGTTCATCGTCAGCCCGGAGCTGCCGGACTACGTCGACACGATCACTTTGCAATACACGTTTTTTGATACCGCGCCCGTGGCGGCGAATGTAGAGAATTAACATGACGACAGCATCACACGATCAAAACGCTGACGAACGTTATTACGTTCCACACGGCAGTCACTGGCCCGTAGTTGGCTCACTGGGCCTCTTGTTTCTGATGGTTGGCGTATCGGTCTGGCTGAACGGCGCAGACGCCGGTTTCTACATCATGCTGACGGGCTTTGCGATCATCATCTTCATGCTGACGGGTTGGTTCGGCACCGTAATCGGCGAAAGCGTCAGTGGCCTGTACAACGCTCAGGTCGACAAATCGTTTCGACAGGGCATGTTCTGGTTCATCTTTTCAGAGGTCATGTTCTTCGCCGCATTTTTCGGCGCTCTGTTCTACGCCCGTAACATGTCCATTCCCTGGCTCGGCGGCGACAGCAATAATTTCTTCACCAACCTGTTGCTCTGGGAAGGCTACGAAAGCACCTGGCCGAGCAACGGCCCGGGCAACATCGGCGGCAACTACGAGGCAATGCCGCCTCTCGGCTTGCCGCTGATCAATACCGTGCTGCTGCTAAGCAGCTCTATCACCGTCACAATTGCGCACCACGCGCTGATCGCCGCTAAGCGCACACAGCTGACCGTCTTCCTGGCCGCAACTTTCCTGCTTGGTTTCGCTTTCGTTTACTTGCAGGGCGTCGAGTACATGGAAGCCTACGAGCACCTGAATCTGAAGCTTACCTCCGGCATCTACGGTTCGACGTTCTTCATGCTGACGGGTTTCCACGGCATGCACGTGACCATCGGTGCGATCATGCTGACCGTTATCTGGTTTCGAGTATTAAAGGGTCATTTTTCGGCCGAGAAACATTTCGCGTTTGAAGCCGTTGCCTGGTACTGGCACTTCGTCGACGTAGTCTGGGTCGGCCTTTACGTCTTCGTCTACTGGATGTGAGCCTGCGGGAGTTATGGTGACAGTGACCTTAACCCCGGAGTTAAGGTCACTGTCACCATAACTCCCGCAGGCTAGGCCGGGGGCTGTATCCAGCCCAGGAAGTACGACGCGACAAGGAAGAT